>JAUIJR010000467.1 GCA_030431075.1 Polyangia bacterium
GATACCGGCGATGGTCGCCCCGTAGTTGCCGTTCGGATCCGGGTTGCCATCCTCGTTATACAGGCGTGGGATCTCTCCCTCGGCCAGCATCCGCCGGGCCATCTTCTCAAAGACGTTCACGTCGACCGCAAATCCGAGTCCCGCATCGCTGGGCGTACTCCCGTCGAGGGGGATGCCGCGCCCGTCGTCGAGCGGCAGGTTGGTTTGCAATCCGATCTGCATGACCCCTTCGTCGGGGAAGGTCTTGAGTTGGCGCGCCAAGAGTTCGACATCACCCTCGCCCAACCCGTAGCCACCGAACTGGAAGAGCGTTGTCGCGCCGTAGCGTTCTTGCAGCTCCTCCGTCAAAATGATCGTCAGCGCGCCCGCCAGCGCGGTGTGCTCGGCCGAGTCAAAGCCGAAGACGTTGAGGTCCAGCTCGAGAATCTCCACGGCTCCATAGTCGGCGACCAGCGCCGTCGTCGTTTCGGTCTCTTTGGTCAATTCCAGCGGCACGCGCATCACCACGGCCCCTACCCCTGACGCCACGGGCCCACCACCACTGAGCGCCGCGACATCGAACTCCAAGCTGTAGGTGACGCAGGCCTCACAGCCTTCGATCGCTTCAAACCGGATGAGCGGGGGCTCTTGGGGCTCAAAACTCACGTTGAGCGTCCCTGTGGCCAGATCCCCGCCGAAAGGAATCTCATCCGCGAGCCCACCGGCCAACAAGGAGTTCAGTCCATCCTCGGTCAGCGACACCACGACGTGATAGGGCCCATCGTTGGGAACGTACCCAGCGAGTTGCGCCTCGTCGTACGCGTCCTCCAAGAACGCGGCCCGCTGCACGTCGCAGTCGTAGGCGAGGTCGGGTCCACGACATGCCCCCGCGCCTCCGACGAGGCTCGCAAGCAGTGCCCCCGCTCCCAGAAAGATCCCGGGTCTGGAGGTCACTCGAAAAAGGCGGGCCATGCCTGATGATGTCCGGACCCGGAGTCGGACACAAGCGAGCAGTTGCGCCGACACCGCGGGCACAGCTTTGACTCAGGACCACCACACCGGCCGAGGTCCTGGTATCCTACCCCCGTGCGACGCCTTCTCCTCGCCGCCTCCCTGCTCGTGACGGGGGGTTGTTTCGACTCGGACGAGCTCGGGGCGGACTTCGAGTTGCCGGACACGACGACGCGGGGGACGAAGCCGAATACGGACGGCGGGGACGAGACGGAGACGGAGGACACGGGGCCGGACCCGGACTTGCCGATCCCGGACGCGACCTGTCGAGATGCGGTGGACTGCATCATCGACTGCGCCTTGGACCTGGGCACGGTCACCAACACCGACGAGGTGGACCTGAGCTGCTTTTTCGACTGCGAGGCCGGGCTCACCACCGACGAGGCGCTGCAGCTCGTGCGGCTGGGCGCTTGCGTCTTCGACTACTGCACGGCCGAAGGCTTTTGCGAGGCGACGCCCGAAGATCCCCTCGCGCCCCTGGACGCCGACGGGCCTTGCTTGATCTGTATCGCCGCCGGCATCGGACAGCCCGACCAGGACTTTTGCCAAGAAGAGTTCATGACCTGCGACTGAGTCGCTCGCTTCCCCTCACGCGCGCAGCTCTCACATGAAGATCCGCCTCGCTCTCGCACTCCCCCTCTCGCTCGCCCTCGCCCCTCTCTCCGCGCAGGCGGGAGGTCCGGTCGAGGTGGGCGGCAGCGCGAGCGCCTCGACCGACGCGCCGGCCGAGGACGAGGCCGCCGCCAACAGCGAAGCCGCCGCCCCGAGCGCCGAGGTCTCGGCCGAAGGCGAGCCCGAGTACGCCCCCGAAGGCACGACCGCCAAGGAGTGGGCCAACACCCTCGAAAAGCGCAAGCGCTGGATCAAGCGCTGGCTGCCCGTCAAGAACATGGTCGAGGTCGGGGTCTTCGGCGGCATGTTCATCGCCTCGCCTGCCCACGACTTTTACGACCCCGCCTCGGCGCCTCAGATCCCCTTGTGGTCTTTGTCGCCGGACGTCGGCCTGCGCGTCGGCTACTTCCCGCTGACCTTTTTGGGCGTTGAACTCGAAGGCGCCGCCATCCCCACCAAGATCCGTACGCCGAGCGACGACTCGGCCTTTTTGTACGGCTTTCGTGGGCACGCCATCTTGCGCGCGCCTTGGTGGCGCGTCTCGCCCTTCCTGCTCGGTGGTTTCGGCATGATGGGCATCAGCTCCGACGCGAGCTTGCTCGGCAATGACATCGACCCCGTGGGCCACTACGGCCTCGGACTCGAGATCTTCATCAACCGCCTGCTCGCCTTTCGCCTCGAGGGTCGGCACTTGCTCGCCGCCCAAGAGCGTGAGCAAGACAACCGCACCCACCACGCCGAGGTGCTCGCCGGCCTGAGCCTGACCTTTGGGCGCAAGCTTCCCGAGGTGCCTCCGCCTGCACCGCCTCCGCCCCCGCCCGATCGTGACGGCGACGGCGTCGCCGACTACGACGACGCTTGCCCCGACGATCCTGGCCTTCCCGAGCTCGACGGCTGCCCGCCCCCGCCCGACACCGACGGCGACGGCATTCGCGATCCCGACGACAAGTGTCCCGAGCAAGCCGGCGTGCCCGAGTACGAGGGCTGCCCGATCCCCGACAGCGACGGCGACGGCATCTTGGATCCCGACGACGACTGCGTCGACAAACCCGAGACCCAAAACGGCTTCGAAGACGAGGACGGCTGTCCCGACGAGCTGCCGCCCGAGGTCGAGGAGTTCTCCGGCGTCATCGAGGGCATCTTCTTCGAGACCGACTCGGACAAGATCCGCAGCAAGTCCAAGCCGACCCTCGACAAGGCCATCGCGGTGCTCGAGAAGTTCCCCGAGGTGCGCGTCGAGGTCGTGGGCCACACCGACGACCGCGGTACCCGCGAGCACAACCTCGACCTCTCGAAGCGCCGCGCCCAAGCCGTGGTCGACTACCTGGTCGCCGGTGGCATCGATGCCGGTCGCTTCCGCAGCCGCGGGGCGGGTCCGGACGATCCGCGCGTGCCCAACGACTCGGCCGCCAACCGTGCGCTCAACCGCCGCACCGAGTTCAAGGTCTTGACCACCAAAGACATGCAGAAGATCGACGACGACGCCGCGAGCTCGAGCCCCGAGCCCGAAGTCGAAGCCGAGCCCCCGACGGATGCTCCCTAGTCGCGGCGCCCTCCTGCTCCTCGCCCCTTTGCTCGCCTGTACCGGCGACGCAGAGACGGGCGACGATGCGCCCGTCGACTGCCGCGCCTTGTTGACCCAAGGCGACTGCATGGCGGCCGAGGCTTTCGAGCTCGACGACGGGCGTACGGGCAGCTGCCGTTGGTTCGACGCGCAGCTCACCACGCGCAGCGGCGACAGCTGCAGCAGCGGGGGCTCGCGTGGCCTATGCCTGGCCGCCGGCCCCACCTTGCCGAGCTGCACCTACACGCCGATGGAAGAGGCCTACCCCAGCTGTGCGGGCACCCCCGCCGCCACCACGGTGCCCGACCTGTGGGTCGAGGACGGGGACGAGCTGCTGCTGATCTCCGGCGTGTGCGGACCCAGCCTCGCCGACCCCATGGGCGGCCGTTGCGGGGCCGACCCGGCGGGCGAACCCGCCGAGTGCCTTTGCGCCTGCTTGTGAGCGCCCTGCGCCCGAGCGACTCGCGGCCCGAGTCGACTAGCGCGAGCGACGACGCGTCGTCGCCAGCAAGCCCAGGCCAAACAGGGCCATGAGCGGCGCGCCGCCACGACCTTGCCCGCCCGCATCACAAGCACAGCCGCTGTTGTCGCCGTCTTCGTCGGCTCCGAGACCTTCTTCGCCGGTCCCGGCCTCGCCCTCGGCTCCGCTGCCGGCCTCGCCCGACTCTTCGCCGCTGGTCGAGCTGCCGGTCGTCTCGCTCGGGGGCGGCATCACGTCGCCCACGCCGATGTTGACCGCCTCGGACAAGGTCTCCAGTCCCGCGTAGTCGCGCGCGACGGCGACGAGCTCGTAGACCCCCTCGTCGGCAAAGCTCGCGCCCAAGAACTCATAAGGCGGGCTGGGATCCGAGGCCACTTCGACCCCGTCCACCAAGATGGCGACGTGGTCGATGCCCCAGCCCTCGTCGGCCGCGTTGATGCGGATGTCCACCGA
>JAUIJR010000468.1 GCA_030431075.1 Polyangia bacterium
TCACCACCGCCTCGATCTCCGGGGCGCGCTCGAGGGCGTCGAAGACGTTGTGGGTGCCTCGCACGGCGGGGTCGACGATCTCTCGTTGCGGATCTTTGGCGTGCAGACGCACCGAGGCCGCCATGTGGCAACAAAAGCGAGCCCCCGCCAAAGCCGCGTCGAAAGCCCCCGCCTCCATCAAGTTGGCGGACACCAGCTCGAGGCGATCGCTCGCATCGAGGGCCGAGGCCATGCGACGCAGGTGCTCGGTCTTGGCCGCGTCCTTGGGATCGCGCACCGTCCCGCGCACTCGATAGCCGCGCTCGAGCAGCTGACGCACCGTCTCGCTGGCGATGTATCCGCTGGCCCCGGTCACGCAGACCAGGGCGTCTCGATGCGATTCGGGCGTCGCGTTGGGATCGACCACGCGCGCATCATGGCAAAAGGCGGCGCTACTCGAAACCGAGCAGGCGCCCGCCTTGGTAGACGGCGAAGGCGGCCACGTAGGCCAGCGCCGTCATCGAGACCAGCATGAACAAGGGCCACTTCCACGAGCGCGTCTCGCGGCGCACCACGGCCAAGGTCGACATGCACTGGCAGGCGTAGACGAAAAAGACCATCAGGGCCAAGCCCTTGAGCGGCGTGTAGCGGCGCTTGCCCTCCTCGTCGACGGCCCCGGAGATCTGCTCGCGCAGGGGGGCGTCGTCCTCGTCGGCGCCCTCGATTCCGTAGACCAAGCCGAGGGTCGAGACGAAGACCTCACGCGCCGCGAAGCTGCCGATGATGCCGATGCCCGTGCGCCAGTCTTGGCCGATCGGTTCGAGCAAGGGCTCGAGGGTCTTGCCCACGCGACCGCCGATGCTCAGCTCGATGGCGCTGAGCTCGGGATCCGCGTCGGGCCCGGGCTTGGGGTAGCTCAGCAAGCCCCACAGCACGATCGTGGCGGCCAAGATCGTGGTGCCTGCGTCGCGCAAAAAGTCCATGCAGCGATCGAAGACCTCGCGCAGCACGCTGCGTGGCCGCGGCCAGCGGTAGGGCGGCAGCTCGAGTACCAGCGGCGGCGTGGGCCCCTTGAGCAGGGTCCGGCGGTACAGCGCCCCCACGGCCAAGGCCGAGAGGGTCGACAGCAGGTACATGCCCAACAAGATCAGCCCGCCTTGGGTAAAGGGTCCGAGCACGGCTTTGTCCGCGTCGAAGAGCGCGCCGATGATCAGCGCGTAGATCGGCAGGCGCGCGCTGCAGCTCACGAAGGGGATCATCAAGATCGTGACCAGGCGATCTCGAAAGTTGCGGATCGTTCGCGTGCCCATGATCGCCGGCACCGCGCAGGCGTAGCCGCTGAGCAAGGGCACGAAGCTGCGGCCGTTGAGGCCGACCTTGGCCATGATGCGGTCGATGATGAAGGCCGCCCGCGCCATGTAGCCGGTGTCTTCGAGCACCGCGATGAATGCGAAGAGCAAGGCGATCTGCGGGATGAAGACGATGACGTTGCCGACGCCGGCCAAGACCCCTTCGGTGGCCAAGTCCGAGAGCGCGCCCGGTCCCAAGGCGCCTTGCACCCAGCCCGAGAGCCCGCCCACGGCCGACTCGATCACGCCGATCGCGGGGTCCGCCCACGCGAAGATCGACTGAAAGACGAGGGCCATCACACCGATGAAGATCAGCGGGCCCCCAAAGCGATGGGTGAGCCAGCGGTCCACGCTCGCCGAACGCGCCATTGGACCTTGCGTCGGGGTCGGGCCCCGCGCCGGGGTCTTCGCCGCCGCCGGCCCGGCCGAGGCGGAGGCGGCCAGCAGTTCGTCGATCTGGGCGTAGCGAGCGTCGATCTCCGCGCGCAGGCGATCGAAGAGGAGCTCCGGCCCAAAGCTGGCCAACGCGGCACGCTCCTCCGCGCTGGCCTCGACCAAGTCCAGCGCGTCGACGGCCGCCGCCGCCGCCAAAAAGCGCGCGCGCGAGGGGCTCGCCCCCGCGTCGATCAGCGCCTCGAGGCCGGGCGCCGGCTCGCGCAGCTGGGGCGCCACCGGCCGCGCTTCGGGCAGGGCACGCGCGAGCGCCTCGAGCCCTTCGCCGTCGCGCGCCACCGTCTCGACGACCGGCACCCCGAGCGCCTCGGACAGCGCTTTGGCGTCGACGGGCAGCGCGTGGCGGCGCGCCTCGTCCATCATGTTCAACGCCACGACGACCGGCAGACCCAAGCTCCCGACTTGCAGCAGCAAGTAGAGGTTGCGCGCCAAGTTGGTCGCGTCGAGCACGAGCAAGGCCACTTGCGGCGGCTCGGCCTCGCGCTGGGCCAAGCAGCGAAAGGCGACGGCCTCGTCCTCGGAGTAGGGCGTGAGGCTGTAGCAGCCCGGCAGATCGATGAGCTCGGTCTCGCTGCCGCCGGCCAGCTCGACCAGAGCGCGGCGTAGCCTCGCCGAGCGGCGCTCGACCGTGACCCCGGCGTAGTTGCCGACCCGGTGTCGCGCGCCGGTCAGCGCGTTGAACAAGCTGGTCTTGCCGACGTTGGGATTTCCGACGACGGCGATCCGCAAAAGCTCGCTCACTCGGCGGCCTCGTCGAGGCCGGGGGCGAGCGCGGCGCTCGCCTCGAGCTCGACGCGCTCGGCTTCGCGTCGTCGTACGCTCAGGTGAAAGCCCCGCACCCGGATCTCGATCGGATCTCCAAAAGGTGCCCGCTTGACCACGCTGAGCTCGGTGCCGGGGATCAGGCCCATCTCGAGCAAGCGCAAGCTCAGCGCGTCGCGTCCCTGCAAGGCGGCGATGCGACCGCCTTCACCCGGCGCGAGGCTGGCCAGGGTTCTCGCAGAATTTTGAAAACCCATTTCAATCAGAGGCCTATCACGGGGTCTGGAAGCGGTCAAAATCGGATTGTCCGAAAATCAGGCTGAATTGACTTGTCATTTGTTCGCCCCCGGCGCCCTGCCTAAGGTGGGGGCGGTGCCGAGCCGTCCCCCGCTGCCGATCGACGAGGTCTTGGGTGCGGCACTCCACCATCTCGCGGCGCCCGGCGCAAATGCCGTGGTGCTCGCGCCCCCCGGCGCCGGCAAGACCACGGCTCTGCCCTTGGCCGCACTCGAGGCTCTGCCCGAAGGCGAGATCTGGGTGGCGCAGCCGCGGCGTCTGGCCGCGCGCATGGCCGCCGCCTTGGCCGCGCGCTTCGACGGCAGCAAGCTCGGCGAACGCGTCGGCTACCGCGTGCGCCACGACGCGCGCGTCTCGGCGCACACGCGCCTTTGCTACCTGACCGACGGCATGCTCCTGCGCCGCATGCGAGGGGACCCCGAGCTGCGCGGCGTGGCCATGGTGGTGCTCGACGAGTTCCACGAGCGCAAGCTCGACGCGGACTTGGCCTTGGCCCTCTTGCGCGCGCAGCAGTCCCGCGGCCGGGAGGACCTGCGCATCGTGGTGATGTCGGCCACCTTGGACCCGGGTCCGGTGGCCGAGTTTCTCGGCGCGGCCTCCTTTGCGAGCGAGGGCCGTGCCCACCCGGTCGAGCTCGAGTACGCGCCCTTGCGCGAGCGCCGGCTCGAAGCCGGGGTGCTGCGGGCCTTGAGTTCGCGCGTCGAGGCGGCGCAGGAAGCCTCGGGCGCACTCGATGTCGCCGGCTTGGGGCATGTGCTCGTCTTTTTGCCGGGCGCCTCCGAGATCTCGCGTTGCCACGAGAAGCTCGCCCCCTACTGCGCCCACCACGGCCTCGACTTGTTCACCTTGCACGGCGAGCTCGACAAGTCGCGCCAAGACGCCGCCGTCGCGCCCAGCGATCGCCCCAAGGTGATCTTGTCCACCAACGTGGCCGAGACTTCGGTGACGATCGACGATGTCGCTACCGTGATCGACGCGGGATTGGCCCGCGTCGCGCGGCACGATCCCTTCACCGGTCTGGCGCAGCTCGAGCTGCGCCCGATCTCGCGGGCCTCGGCCGAGCAGCGGGCCGGTCGCGCCGGTCGAACGCGTCCGGGGCACTGCGTTCGCTTGTACGCGCGCGCGGACTTCGAGCGCCGCAGCCCCCGCGAAGCCCCCGAGGTCGCCCGCAGCGAGCTGGCCGAGGCCCTCTTCGAGCTCGCCGCCTTCGAAGCCGGCGACCCCGGCACCTTTCGCTGGTTCGAGGCCCCGC
>JAUIJR010000469.1 GCA_030431075.1 Polyangia bacterium
GGGAGTTCCAAGCCGGAGTTCGCAGCTGGGTGTGGCCGGCCATCTTGGCCGTGCCCATGTGGCTGACCAAGACCCTCGGCCTCGCGGGACCCGGCCTCGGGATGGAGTTCGCGCGCTGGGGTGCGCAATGTGTGTGCATCGGGCTCGAGCTTTGGAGCTTGATGGCGCTGCTGCGGATCTGCCAGCGACGCATGCCCGAGGCGCTGACCTGGACGGTCGGCCTCGCCTTCGCCATCCACCCGGCCTTCGCCTGGCCGGGCAGTCAGACCTTGATCGACATCCCGGCGACGACCGCCTTGTTGTGGGCGGTCGAGCGCGGCTTTGCAGATCCGGCGCGCGCGGGCACGGTCGATGGCGATGGCAGTGGCGACGCGTGGTCGAAAGGCCGCGGTCGCCACTTCGGCCTCGCCATGGCCTGCGCCGCGATGCTGCGGGTGCAACTGTGGCCCGCCCTCTTGCTGCTCGCCGCCTGGGTGGCCCATCGAGCGCGGAGCCAAGCTCGGCTGCGCGAGGCGCTGGCCGCCACCTTGCCGGCCTTCTTGGGCGTGGTCCTGCTCTTCGGCCTGGTCGACGCCTTCACCTGGGGGGGCGCGTGGTCGAGCCTGGTCGAGTACCTGCGCTTCAACCTCGGCGAAGGCGGCCAGGCCTTTGGGCACATGCCCGCAGATCGCTACTGGGCCCACTTCGCCTTCGCCTTCCCGGGCTTGCGCGTCGCGCTGATCTTGCTGGCCTTGTGGAGCGCGAGGGTCGAGCCGCGCTTGCTGGCCGTGCTGCTCGCCTTTTTGATCCCCCATCAGCTGCTCGAGTACCGCGTGTGGCGCTTCATCCATCCGGCCTTGCCCCTTTTGTGGGTGTGCGCGGCCCTCGGGCTCGGCGCTTTGCTCGAGCGGGCCGGCGCGCGCTTGGGCGAACGCGTCACGCGACTCGGTGCGCTGCTGGCGATGGTGGGCGTGCTCGCGTCGAGTACCTGGGCGCTGCGCGAGCAGAGTCTGTGGCGCACGAGCTGGCTTTTCGATCGTGGGGGCATGCCGGCGGTGGAGCAGGCACGCGGCCTGACTCGCGCCTACGCGCAGCTCGCCCGCGAGTCGGCGGCCGTCGACCTGACCAACGGCGTCCTGCCTCAAGGCGGGGCCCCGGGGCGTGCGCACTTGGGCTGGAGCAGCGACGCGCTGCGGGTCGAGCACCCGGTCGGCCGTCCACCCAATGTCAGGGGGGACATCCGCGCCCCGCGTCGCATCATCCTCGACGCGCAGCTGCCGGCCGCGACGCAGGCGGGGTGGACCCTGCGATGGCGTGACCCCGAAAGTGGTGTGGCCATCGTCGACGCGCCCTGAGTCCTTCGCGCGGCGCGTGCGTGGTACACCCGATCTCGGATGGGCACCTCTGCCTCCGAGTCCGAGACGCGCACGCCCCTGCGGCGCTTGGCCCTCGCCCTCGTGGTGCTTGCCGCCGCCTTGTCGGCCTTTGTCTACGCGACCCGGCGCACGCCCTCGGTCGTGCTGGCCCAGACCAACTCCGATCACTACAGCCATGTCTCGGCCGCCGCCTTGGCCCTCGCCCACGGCCCGCGCGTGTACACGGGCCCCATCCGCGACCTGTGTCGGCAGCCCCAAAGCCGCAACGACCCCACCTTGCAGGCGATCGTCGCAGCGGCCCGCGAGCGTCGGGTCGCGCCGATGGACGTGTGTCTGAGCGCGGAGGCCGGCTACGAGGTCCCGCTGGTGGTCAACTGGCCGGCGCATCCCCGCCCCTACCCACCGGGCAACTTGTTGTGGTTCGCACCGATCGGCTTGGCCTACGCGAGCGGTGCCCTCGGCTTCGCGGCCGCCTGCGGCTTGGCCCTCGCGTCGATCTTGTTGGGGGCCGCGCTGGCCAGCGTCGCCCTCGCCTGGGCGCTGGGCCTCTTCGAAGACCGCGGCCGACGCAGCCGAGAGGCGCGCTGGCTCTTGCTCGCCGTCTACCTCGTGGCCTGCCTCTTTTTGTGGGGGTGGAGTCTGGCCGGCTTTTACGACGCGCTGGCCTTGGGGCCGCTCTTCGTCGCGGCGGGGGCTTGGCGCCGCGATCGTCCGGCGCTGGCGCTCGCCGCCTTTGGCCTCGCTACCTTCTTTCACTTTCGGGCGCTGTGGTTCTTGCCGCTGGGGCTGTGGGCCTTGGCGCGCGCTTGGCCGATGCTCGCGGGCCGAAGGGCCCCGACGCACGCCGGCGATCGCAAGTGGGCCGGACTCGGCTTGGGTCTCGGTGCCCTCTCGGCCCTGAGCTTGGCCCTGCTCTCGACGCAGCTCGGCGAGTTTCCGCCCAACCACGCGCTGCACTTCCCGCGCATGGGCGAGGCGAGCGCGGGGCAGTGGGCGGGTCTCGCGGGCCTGTTCGTGACCCTGGGTCTCGCCGCTTCGTTGCGACCGCGCGCCCGCATGATGGCCGGCTGCGCGGCGTGGGTCCTGCTGATGATCATGGCGGCCCCCCAGGCGATGGCCTGGCACGCGATCACCTTGCTGCCGCTGGTCGCCTTGGCGCCGCCTCCCGAGCCCGGGCGCCCCCCGCTGGGATCGCTCGCCGCCTTGGTGTGGATCGAGCTGGCCGCGCGCACCTTTTTTGGCGCGACGGTCTGGCCCGGCTGGATCGAGACCTTGCTCGGACGTCTCGGCTGAGGGCCCCGCTCAAAAGAGCTTGGCCCGCAGGCCCCGCGCCCAGTCTTCGAGGTCGCTTTGCGTCGGCTCCGGCAACGAGCTCGCCCCACGCAGCTGCTCGAGCTCGAGCTCGAAGAGCTGCTTGGCCCGACGCAGGCGGGTCTTGGCCGTGCCTAGCGGCAAGTCGAGCACTTCGGCGATCTCCGCGCCCGTGAGCTCTTCCCAGTAGTGCAGCTCGAGCGCGACCTGGGCGTCGATGGGGATCCGTCGCAGCGCCTCCAACACCAAGCGCTGGTCTTCGTTGCGCGCCATCACCATCGAGGGCGAGTCGCACAGGTCGTGCACCGAGACCAGACCGAAGTCCATGCGCGCGCGCTCGCGTCGCTGGCCGCGGTAGTGCTTGAACAAGACGTTGCGGGCGATGGCGAACAAGAAGCTGCGAAAGCTCGCGTCACCCCGAAAGCGGGTGCGCGCCTCGATGCAGCCCAAAAAAGTCTGCTGCACGAGATCGTCCTGCACGCCGTCGGCCTTGTTGCGAAAGAAGCGCGCGACGGCCTCGAAGTGGCGATCGAAGAGAGTCTCGCCGGCCTGGCGATCCCCGAGGGCCCAGGCCTCGAGCAGCTCCGCGTCGCTCATGCGACAGCCTATCACCCGCCCACGAAAAAGCCCCGGCGCGGGGCCGGGGCTCTCGAGTCGCGCGGGGCCGAATCAGCCCGGCGTGTTCGTGTAGGCGCTGTAGTCGCGGCAAGGTTGGCCGCGCAGCGAGGGACAAGGCGGCAAGGTGGCGCCGTAGTCCGCCGGGTCCACGTTCTCGAGCACCGGCAGCGCGACCGAAGAGGCGTGGGCGGCTTCGTGCGCGACCATGACCTCGGTGCCGTCGGGCAGCTGCTGGATCTCGAACTTCCACTCGGCCCGCGCACCACCGGGGGTGTCGATGTAGATGCGGATGGCCGAACCGGCGCGGAAGATATGCGCGAAGGGCATGATCTCCACGCGCGCCAGCTCCCACTCCCCCTCGGGCAGGGGCGCCGCGTCGGCCTCGAGCCAGGTGTGCTCGGGCTTGAGCTCGGTGGCGTCGGAGCTCAGCGCACGCATGCTCGTGCGCAACCAGCCGCTTTGCACGTAGACCTCTTTGTTGTCGGGGCGGACCTCGGCCAGGGTCACCTCGATGTCCACGTCGGGCTCGGTGGCCTGGATGTAGAGGTCGACCGAACCGAAGCCGGCCATCGGCGTGTCCTCGGTCAAGGGCGCCGACTCGAAGACGACGGCCTCACCGGCCGCGGGCGCGGCCCAGTCGTAGTCGGGGATCAGGTCCCAAGGATCGCCACCGGCGTTGAGGTTCGTCTTTTGACCCGCGTCCGAGTCGTAGCTGAACTTCGAGCTGCTGGTCGCGTCGGTCGGCGCGTCCGGCCCCATGCTGCCGTCGGGCTGGAAGTACCAGCGCTGGGCGACCT
>JAUIJR010000470.1 GCA_030431075.1 Polyangia bacterium
CTACGCGGTCTTCGAAGAGTCCGATCGCGATCGGGTCCACGCCTTGGTGCGCGACTTCGAGGCGCGCAGCCATCGCGTCGAGATCTACGATGACGGCATCGAAGCCCTCGAGCTGGCCATGCGTAGCGCGAGGCTGCGCCGCAGCGTGATTACGGGCGCGGCATGGGGGGCCGGGGGGAGCGTCATCGCCACGCTCGGCGCCATGGCCTTCGGCGTGGAGATCGGCTCGCAACTGGCGATGTGGGCCATCGCCGGCGGCCTCGTGGGCCTCGGCCTACTCTTTGGCTTCGCCCACGGCACGGTCAACTCCCTGCAGGACCTCCAAAAACTCGACGAAGCCGCCAAGGAAGACGGCCGCTTCGCCATGGTCGTGCAAGCCAGGCGCTCGCGTCTGCCTTTCATCTTGTCCCGGATGTCGGCTGCGGGCGCGCGGGTCAAAGGCGCGCTGTAGGGATTGCGCGATCGCGCGACCCTCCCGCTGGCCATCACCAGCAGGGGAGGTTTCGCCGGTCGATTGACCGGTGCGCCGTCTCGGCCTAACTGGCGGCCATGATTCGATCCGCGTGGGCACGAGGAGCCGCCATGACGGCGGCGCTTGTCTTCGGGGCGGCGTGTGGGCCGCCCGAGTACGGCGTGCTGATCGATGGCCGGCGGATTCCAGTCGTCGACATGCACCTGCATCCGGGCGAATGGCATGGCGTTCCCGCCGCCACGCAGGCCTTCTTGGCTGGGCGTTTTCCTTTTCCTTTCAACACGAATCCCGGCGATCTGGCGGACGGGATCTTGAGCGCCGAGGGCATCTTGGAGGAGCTCGACGATGCCGGCATCCATGGCGCCTTGCTGTACGCCGTCTACGCGCCGCGGACGGTGGGGGTGGCGACGAATGAGCTCGTGGAGGGCTACCTCGACCACGCACCAAGCCGCTTTTGGGGGTTGGCGAGTCTACGCGTCGACCAGTGGCGCGACGCGAGCCAAGAGGCGCTCGACGACTTGGAAGCTGCCTTGGCGCACCCGGGGATGATCGGGGTCAAGCTCGCCCACGCGCACATGCACTTTCGCATGGATGACCCGGCCTATTTCGGGATCTACGAGCTCGCGGGGCGCATGCAAAAGCCCGTGTACCTACACACAGGGACGAGCCCGTTTCCGGGGACCTCGCGCGACGCGGCCTACACGGATCCGGTCTACCTCGAAGGCGCCATCGAGGCCTATCCGGACACCGTCTTCATCTTGGGGCATCTCGGATTCGACTTCATCGAGCGTGAGCACCGGGGCCTGGAGACCTGCATCGACCTGGCCTCGCGCTTCGAGAACGTTTACTTGGAGCCCTCCGCGTTGGGGTCGCCCTCGGGGGATCCGAACGGGGCTCAGCTGCGCGAGGCCATGCGCCGCATGCGGGAGGCGGGCTTGGTCGATCGCATCATCTACGGCAGCGACGGGCCGCAAAGCCCGGGCTTCGTGGCCGAGTATCTCGAGCGCACGGTCGAAGCGATGCGCGATACGGGCTACGAGGTCGACGAGATCGAGATGGTCCTGAGCGGCAACTTCGAGCGGGTCTTCGGGGTGGAGGTCGCCCAGCTGTGAAGGCGCTGCTCGTTGGGGCGTGGGCTCTCGCCTCGCTCGGGCCGCCCGCAGGCGCGATCGAGGGCCCCGACCTCGGGGAGTCTTCCACCGTGCAGGCCGCCGGCGGAGGGGCCCCGCGTGGAGACTGGGCGCTCGAGCTGAGCGCGGGCTTTCCTTGGCAGCGGCTACGCGGGCAAGTCGGTGTGGGGCGAGGCTTTACCGTCGTCGGAGAGTTCGAGACGGCGCTGGGGCGGCGCTTTTGGCCCGCGGCGGGCGTGGGCTACCGGATGGCCGATCATGCACACCTGAGGATCACGGGTGAAGCGATGCTCGGCTGGCTGGTGCAGACCACGCCCGAGCTTCGCAAGCGGGGATTTGCGCCGATGCTGCGGGTGCGCGTGGCGAGTCCGTGGGGGCGACGGGTCAACCGCTGGATTCCGCACCTCGAGCTCGGAATGCGCCCGGCCATCTTGATGGATCGAAGCGTCTACGTCGGCGCACGGGGAGAACGAACGCAGTGGACTGCACGCAGCAACCTGACTTTGTGGGGGAGCTTGGGGCTCGCGGTGGCGATCAACGAGCATGTCGGGGTGGATATCGGGATCGACCTTCCGTGGGTAGACGTCCCCGCGATCAGCATTCCCGGCTTTCACGTCGGGCTGTACCTCGGAGGGTGGGGGCGATGAGGCGCGCCCTTGCGAGCTTGGCCTTGGGCGGGCTGCTCCTGGCCTGCGGCTGTGTCAACGAGAGCTACCGGTGGCTCGAGGTGGATCTGCGGGCCGACTTCGCTGTGGATCCGGCCTTCGAGGACGGCGGCAATGTGCATGTGCAGACCCACTTGGCGGTGACCAATCCGGGCGGTGGCGTCTTGTCGCATCCCCTGGGCGAAATCGATCGCTTCGAGCTGCTGGAGGGCGCGCGGAGCTTCGAAGGCCGCGTAGAAGTGCCCCTGCATCGAGGGGAGGGGCTCGTGGTCTATGCCTGGCTCGACCTCGACGGTGATGGCCTGTTGTGCGCGCCAGGGGCTGAGCCCGAGCCGGCCGGAATCGCGGAGGTCGAAGACCTCTCACGCTTCGAGGCTCGGCTCACCCTCGAGCTGAGTGAACCCTGTCGCGGACCCGAAGCGCTTTACCCGTGAATCGCACGCTAGGCGCGGCGCAGGCCAAAGCCCTTGGCGCCGAAATCCACCATCACGCGGTCCCCGGCCCGTAGCTGGCCGCGCAGGATCTGGTCGGCGATCATCGACTCGATCTCGCGAGCGACGAGGTGCCGAAGCGGGCGGGCACCCAAGGCGGGGTCTTCGCCAGCGAGGTCGACCAGCCGGGCAGCCGCGCTGTCGTGCAGGCTGTAGCTGATGCCTCGCTCTTGCTCGAGTCGGCGCGAAGATGTCGAGATCAGTCGTTTGCAGACCTTGTGCAGGTCGGCGGCCGAGAGCGGACGCAAGGCGAGCGGCGCCTCGATGCGGTTCCACAGCTCGACGGGGAAGGCGGCACGCGCTTCGTCGAGCACCAACTCTCCGTCTACGGTGGGATCGGCCTCCATCAGGGGCGCCCCGAGGTTGGAGGTCATGATTACGACCGCGTGGCGAAAGTCGACAGTGCGGCCGCGGCCATCGGTGAGTCGGCCCTCGTCGAAGACCTGCAGCATCAGCTGGTGGACGTCGCGGTGGGCTTTTTCGATCTCGTCGAGCAAGACCACGCGGTGCGGCTGCGCGAGCAGGGGATCGGTGAGGGCGCCGCCTTGTTCGTGACCCACGTATCCGGGGGGCGCTCCGACCACGCGCGCGACGGCGTGGGCTTCGGCGTACTCGGACATGTCCAAGCGCAAGAGTCCATCGGGGCGATCGAAGAGGGCCGCGGCCAGGGCCTTGGCGATCTCGGTCTTGCCGACGCCCGAGGGCCCGAGCAAGAGCACCGAGGCGATGGGTCGGTGACTCGAAAAGCCCGCCCGGTTGCGGCGTACCAGTCCCGCGATGCTGTCGAGGGCATCTTTGTGGCCCACGACGTAGCGCGCCAAGGCGGTGTCGAGATCGAGGGCGTCTTGATCGCCGCTGCCATCCACGCGCGTGCGCGGTAGCCCCGTGCGCTGACAGACCACATCGATCCAGTGGTCCGCCCGCAGCTCCGTGTCGCCGTTTCGCAGCGCGCGGCCGGCCGCCAGGTCCAAGAGGTCCAAGGCGCGCCCGGGCATGGCCGCGCCACCCAGATAGGTGTCGGCGATTCGGACCAGGTTTTCGAGCCGTGCGCCCGCGGCCAGCCCAACTTGGTGGGCCTGCAGGATCTCGCTGGCCCCCTCACGTACCGCGGGCACGATCGAGGCGCGCTCGAGCGGACCGCACTCGAGGGTGTCGAGGGTGTCCAGCACGCCGGGAAGCCAGGCCTGCAACCGCCCGCGCCCCTCGGGGCTGGCGATGGTCAGGGTCATGGGTCCGGCCGTCCACGCGTGGGTCAGCGCGGGCAAACAGGCGGGCGCTTGTTCGCCGCCGATGCGATCGAGATCGTCGACCACGGCC
>JAUIJR010000033.1 GCA_030431075.1 Polyangia bacterium
GCGCATCCCCGCGGGCGCCGAGCTCGCGCTGATACCGCCCGTCTCGGGTGGGCACGACGGGGCGGCGTCGCATCTGTCCGAGGCGCCGCTCGAGCTCGCGCGCGTGGTCGCGGCCGTCGAGCACGAAGGGGCCGGCGGTATCACCACCTTTACCGGCGCGGTCCGCCGCCACAGCCGCGGCAAGACCGTCGACCACCTCGAGTACGAGGCCTACGCCCCGATGGCCCTCGCGGTCATGGACCGGATCGCGCGGGGCATCGAAGCCGAGATCCGGGGGACCCGGGTGTGCATTCATCATCGGATCGGGCGGCTCGAGGTCGGGGAGATCGCCGTGATCATCGCGGCCAGTGCCCCGCATCGCGCCGAGGCCTTCGACGCGTGCCGCCGCGCCATCGAGGCCCTCAAGCGCGAGGTCCCCATCTGGAAAAAAGAGGTCGATGAGGCCGGCGAGGCGTGGATCGGCCAGGGCCCCTGAGCGCGCGGACAGCCCCCGAACTTTTCGTGCAAGCCCGCGCGTCGACGGCCGACAGGCGGGTCGATGTCCCACAGCGAGTTCACGATCGAACGCACCACCGAGCTCTCACCGCCGGGGGATGCCTGCCCTTTGAGCCTGATCGGCGGCCCTTTGGCCACCGGGGTCGCCCTGCCCCGCCGCCGGATCTTCCGGATCGGCACGCGGCACGACTGTGATCTGCAGCTGCCCGACCCGGCCGTCAGCGCCCGGCACGCCTGCATCGAGTGGGTCAAAGACCACTATGTCGTGTGCGATCTCGGCTCGACCAACGGCACCTGGCTCGACGGCGTTCGCATCAATCGAGCGCGCTTGTATCCCGGCGCGCGCCTCGTGCTCGGACGCAGCTGCTTCGAAGCGCAGCCTCGTACCCGCGCCCGCGCCCCTCGAGAGCTGCCGCCCCACGAGATCGTCGGGCACAGCCCCCGCCTGCGCGCCGCCCTCGGGGATCTGCACAAGCTCGCCCAGCTTCGCTTGCCCGTGCTGCTGCGCGGGGAGACGGGCACGGGCAAGGAGCTCTTCGCGCGTACCTTGCACGCGTGGAGCCCCCGCGCCGACGGGCCCTTCATCGAGCTCAACTGCGCCGCGATCCCGGAGGAGCTGGCCGAAAGCGAACTCTTCGGCCACGTGAAGGGTGCCTTCACGGGCGCGCACCGAGATCACGAGGGCGCCTTCGCACGCGCGCACGCAGGCACGCTCTTCTTGGACGAGATCGGCGAGCTCCCCCTCGTCTTGCAAGCCAAGCTCCTGCGCGTGCTCGAGACCGGCGAGATCCGGAGGGTCGGCGACGAGCTCAAGCGCGGCGTCGACGTCCGGGTCGTCGCTGCGACGCATCGAGACCTCGAGTCGATGGTGCGCCACCAGACGATGCGCGAGGACCTCTACCACCGCCTCGGTGTCTTGGTGCTCCGGATCCCCGCCTTGCGAGAGCGACGCGATGACATCCCCGTACTCGCCGAGCACTTCGCCCAAGGGATCGCGGGCGAGATGCAACGTCCCGTTCACATCACGGCCGAGGCCCTCGACGCCGCGAAGCAAGCGCCGTGGCACGGCAACGTTCGCGCGCTGCGCAACGCCGTTCAGCGAGCAGCGGCCCTGACGGAGGGGCGGATCGGCCGCGACGCACTCCTCGGTCACATCGATGCGACGGTGGCGAGCGCTGGCGCGACCATCGAGGTACCGCGGGGTTCTTACGCCGCGATGAAACGCGCGCTCGTCGAGCGCGTAGTGGCCGAAGAGGGCAGCATTCGTCGCGCCGCCGTCGTCCTGGGGATTCCCCGCAGCACCCTCGGTGCGTGGCTCAAGCCCTGAGAGGCCGGATCGAGCCCCGGAGACGAGCTCGCTTGAACTCGGCCAAAGCCGGGTCCATAGTGCACGCCCGTGGTGGCGCCGCGACACCCGAGCCCCGCCACGAAGGACACCGACGATGAGTTTCGAACTTCCCCAGCTCCCCTACGCCAAGGACGCCCTCGCTCCCCACATGAGCGCGGAGACCTTCGAGTTCCACTACGGCAAGCATCACGCCGGCTACATCGCCAAGCTCAACGCGGCGATCGAAGGCACCGACAACGCCGGCAAGTCCCTCGAGGACATCATCAAGAGCAGCTCCGGCGGCCTGTTCAACAGCGCGGCCCAGCACTGGAACCACAGCTTCTTTTGGAACTGCCTGAAGCCCAATGGCGGCGGTGAGCCCAGCGGCGACCTGGCCGACGCGATCAAGCGCGACTTCGGCTCCTTCGACGAGTTCAAAAAGCAATTCGCCGCGACCTGCGGCGGTCAGTTCGGCTCCGGCTGGGGCTGGCTCGTCGCCGACGGCGGCAAGCTCTCCGTCATGAGCACTGCGAACGCCGATCTCCCCTTGGCCCACGGCAAGACCGCGCTGCTCACCATCGACGTGTGGGAGCACGCCTACTACATCGACTACCGCAACGCGCGCCCCAAGTTCATCGAGACCATCATGGACAGCCTCGTGAACTGGGACTTCGTGGCCGAGAACCTGAAGAAGGCCGGCTGAAGCCTGCGCCCCTTTGCTGCGAACCCCGCCGGCTCCGGTCGCGCGGGGTTCGTCGTGTTTGGGCGCCCGGCCACCCGACTTCGGCGCTCGATTTCCGCCCCCGACTCCCGCCGCCAATTTCCGGGTTGGCACCCGTAGCTCACACCCCCTCGACGCACATCGAAGGCGGCAGCGCGACGGAGCATTTGCGGTATGGTGGCCATCCGCCACCCGGCGCGAAGAGCCCATGCCCGACGAGCGCAAGAAGCGAAGCCTGGAGATCGCCGACGACGGTGTCGAAGCCGTCCGCCCCCTCCCTCCCCTCGCCCAGAGTTTCCCCAGCTCCGAAAAGGTCGCGGTCGGCGAGCTCGGCGTGCCCTTTCGGCGCATCGATCTGAGCAACGACGATCCCGCGATCACCGTCTACGACACGAGCGGCCCCCAGGACATCGACCCGCGCGAAGGCCTGCCCAAACTGCGCCAGCCCTGGATCGACGCCCGCGCCGATCAGTTCACCGGCAACCACTCGCAGATGCACTGGGCACGCCGCGGGATCATCACCCCGGAGATGCGCTTCGTCGCCATCCGCGAGCAGGTCGAGCCGGAGTTCGTGCGCGACGAGGTCGCGGCCGGTCGGGCCATCATCCCCGCGAACATCAAGCACCCCGAGCTCGAGCCGATGATCATCGGCCGCAACTTCTTGGTGAAGATCAACGCGAACATCGGCAACTCGGCCGTCTCGTCTTCGATCGAAGAAGAGGTCGAGAAGCTGCAGTGGGCCACGCGTTGGGGCGCCGACACGGTCATGGATCTCTCGACCGGCTCGGACATTCACCAAACGCGCGAGTGGGTGCTGCGCAACAGCCCGGTCCCCATCGGCACCGTCCCCATCTACCAGGCCCTCGAGAAGGTCAAAGGCAAGGTCGAGGACCTCAGCATCGAGGTCTTCATGGAGACCTTGCGCGAGCAGGCCGAGCAGGGCGTGGACTACTTCACCATTCACGCCGGCGTGCTGCTGCGCTACGTCCCGCTCACGGCCAAGCGCGTGACCGGCATCGTCTCGCGCGGGGGTTCGATCATGGCCAAGTGGTGCTTGGCTCACCACAAAGAGAACTTCCTCTACACCCACTTCGAGCAGATCTGCGAGCTGATGAAGGAGTACGACGTCGCCTTCTCGCTCGGCGATGGCTTGCGCCCCGGCTCCATCGCGGACGCCAACGACGAGGCGCAGTTCGGCGAGCTACGCACCTTGGGCGAGTTGACCAAGATCGCGTGGAAGCACGACATCCAGGTGATGATCGAGGGCCCGGGCCACGTGCCCATGCACAAGATCAAAGAGAACATGGACGAGCAGCTGCGCTTGTGCCACGAGGCGCCCTTTTACACCTTGGGGCCCCTGACCACCGACATCGCGCCGGGCTATGACCACATCACCTCGGGGATCGGCGCGGCGATGATCGGGCAGCTCGGCTGCGCGATGCTTTGCTACGTCACCCCCAAAGAGCACCTCGGCTTGCCGAACCGCGACGACGTGAAGACCGGCGTCATCACCTACAAGATCGCCGCCCACGCGGCCGACTTGGCCAAGGGACACCCGGGCGCGCAAGCGCGGGACGACGCGTTGAGCAAGGCGCGCTTCGAGTTTCGCTGGCACGACCAGTTCAACTTGAGCTTGGACCCGGAGACGGCCCGTCTCTTCCACGACGAGACCTTGCCCGCCGAGCCCGCCAAGACGGCCCACTTTTGTTCGATGTGCGGCCCGCACTTTTGCTCGATGAAGCTGACCCAAGACCTGCGCGACATGTCCGAAGAGGCGGCCGAGGGTCTGCGGCAAAAGGCCGAGGAGTTCCGCGCCCAAGGCGGCGAGCTCTACGTCGATCCCGACGCGGCCGAGTAAATTCGGCCCTCGCGCTGAACTTCGAAGCCCCGCATCGCGGGGCTTTTTCTTTGTAATTTCAAAGATCTGCAGAAAATGCGCGCTCTCGCACTTGCCAAACTGACCGAAACGGCCCAATTAGTCAGTCGTGGCGAAGTTCAGCCTCGATCAGGTCCGAGCCCGGCTCGACGCCTTCATCGGAGACATCGACAGCGATGACCCGAAGGCCCGTCGCCGCCGCCAGATCCTGATGGCCGCGACCGAGCTCTTCGTCGAGCAAGGCTACCGCAAGACCAGCGTCGACGAGGTGGCACGCCGCGCCGGTGTCGCCAAGGGCACGGTCTATCTCTACTACAAGACCAAGACCGACCTCCTGTTCGCCGCCGCGTCCTTCGAGAAGAAAAAGATCATCGAGCGCTTCGAGTTCTTCTTCGACCCCTCGATCCCCGCACGCACGCGCCTGCGTCGCTGGGTGGTCGAGAGCATCGCGGTGACGGCCGAGATGCCCCTGGCCCGCGGTCTGCTCGCCCGCGGCGAGCTCCAGTCGGTGATGGCGGACGCCCCGCCCGAGCTCAGCGCCCAGATCGATCACGACCGCGACGCGCTTCTCGGCGAGCTCCTCCAAGAAGCGGCCGAGCCGGGCTCCCTGCCCCCCGACACGATCCGCGACCGCGCCCGAGTATTGGTCGGACTGTCGGGCTTCGCCTCCGCGGTCGAGCAGGTCAGCCGCCTGCAAAACATCTCCCCTCGCGCGTACGCGACCACCATGGCCGACATGCTGCTCAGCGGCATCTTCGGCAAGAAACAACGCCACCCGACGGACGACGACAACCAAGCCGCCGAGTAGCTCGAAAGGCCAAAGCATGAAGCACCTGTCCCGCCGTAGACTCCTGTTCGCCTCCGCCGCCGCGCTGGCGATCGCCCTCGTCGCGCCGCCCTCGGCGATCGCCGGGCCTCCGGTCAAAGAAGCGCCGGCGAAGGGCTCCGCCACCGGGACCCAAGCGCCCAGCCCCGAGGACCCCGCCTTCATCCCCTGGGTGCTCGATGGCGTGGACGACATGTACCGCGGCCGCTCGAGCCACGGCCTCATGGAGATGAAGGTCAAGACCAAGCACTGGACGCGGGCCATCGCCATGGAGAGCTGGTCGCTGGGTGAGGACTACTCCTTGGTCCGCATCGTCGCGCCCAAAAAAGAGCGCGGCACGGCCACCCTCAAGGCCAAGGACGACCTGTTCACCTACCTCAACAAGACGGGCCGGACGATCAAGATCACCGGCGCGATGATGGGGAGTTCGTGGATGGGCAGTCACCTGACCAACAACGATCTCGTCCGCGAGCACCGCCTCGCCGACACCTTCACCTACCGCCGCGCCACCGAGCGCGAGACGCCGGACACCTACGTCTTCGAGCTCACGCCCAAGGCCGACGCAGCCGTGGTCTGGGGGCGCGTCGACGTGCGTGTGCGCCGGGCCGACCTGCTGCCGACCGAGCAGATCTTCTACGACGAGGAGCTCGAACCGGCGCGCAAGATGACCTTCGCCGACTACACCGAGCTCGGGGGGCGCACGGTCCCCAGCCGCATGCGCGTCGAACCGCTCGACGGCTCGGGAGAGTTCACTGAGGTCGTCCAGCGCAAGCTGGAGCTCGATGTCGACATCGACGCCTCCTTCTTCAACCTGCAAAAGCTCCGCACCCTCTAGCCTCGGACTCGAAAGGCAGGCGCCATGGACACTTTCAAGCTCGCGTGGCGAAACCTCTGGCGCGCCAAGCGTCGCACCTTGGTCACGGTCGGCGCGACGGCCTTCGCCTTGTTCATGACCATCATCTACTCGGGGCTGATCACCGGCTACCTCGAGGACATGGAGGCGACGGTCGTCGATCTCGAGGTCGGTGACCTGCAGATTCACGGCGACAGCTATCTCAAACGGCCATCGCTTTACGAGCGCGTGGAGGATTCGGACGCCCTCGTAAAGGCCCTCGAGGCCGAGGGCTTCGAGGCCGCGCCGCGTTTGCTCGGCGCGGGCCTGGCCGCCTTGCACGACAGCTCGGCCGGCGTGAACTTCCGTGCGATCGAGCCCGAGCTCGACCGCGGCGTCAGTGAGGTCTACACCAAGGTCGAGAAAGGCAAGTGGGTCAGCGACGAAGACCCCCGGGGCGTGGTCATCGGCAAACGCTTGGCCCACACCCTCGGGGCCGGGCTCGGCGACGAGATCGTCGTCCTCTCCCAGGGCGCCGACGGCTCGATGGCCAACGATGCCTACCCCGTACGCGGCATCTTGGGTGCCATCTCCGAGCCCGTCGACCGCGGCGGCATCTACATGACGGCCAGCGCCTTTCGAGAGCTGATGGTCGTGCCCGAAGGCGCCCACCAGATCATCGCGCGGCGACCGGCCTCGATGACCCTCGAGGCCGCGAGCGCCCGCGCCCGCGAGATCGCCGGCGACCAGGCCGACACCCGCAGCTGGCGAGAGCTCATGCCGACCATGGCCTCGATGCTCGACTCGGCCAAAGCGGCGATGGTCTTGGTCTTCGGGGTCGTCTACTTCGCGATCGCCATCGTCATCTTGAACGCGATGCTCATGGCCGTATTCGAGCGCATCCGCGAGTTCGGAGTGCTCAAGGCCCTCGGCGTCGGACCCGGTGGGGTGCTGGCGCTGGTCTACGTCGAGACCCTGCTGCAGACCCTCTTGGCCATCGGCATCGCGGTGCTGCTCTCCTTGCCCGTCAACTACTACATGGTGAACACGGGCCTGGATCTCAGCGCCATGGGTGACGTGAGCGTCATCGGCGTGTCGTGGAACCCCGTGTGGAAGTCGGCGGTGGACCTGTCGACCTACACCACGCCCATCACCACCTTGAGCGTCATCGTCTTGTTGGCCGTGCTCTATCCCGCGCTCAAAGCCGCCTTCATCAAGCCCGTCACGGCCATGCGCTACCGGTGAACCCCATGGCGAATCGAAGCAAACTCGCAACCCTCGCCTGGCGCAACATCTGGCGCAACCGCCGTCGCACCGCCATCACCTTGTTCGGCATCGCCTTTGGGGTGCTCTTCGCGGTCCTGGTCACGGGCCTCGGCGACGCCTCCTACGGCCAGATGATCGACTACGCGGCCAAGATGGGCGGCGGACACGTGAGCGTCCAGCATGAGGACTACCGAGAGACCCCCTCTCTCGACCAGACCGTGCGGGCCGACGACGCGCTGACTGCGAGCATCGAGACCGACCCCGAGGTTCTTCACGCCCTGCCCCGGGTCTCGGGCGCGACCATGCTGGCCACCGCCGCCAACAGCTACGGCGCCTTTTTCATGGCCATCGATCCCAGCCGCGAGGACGAGAGCACCACGGCTTTTTTGGGGGCCATCTCCGAGGGGCGCATGCTCGAGGGACCCGACGACAAAGGCATCGTGTTGGGCGCGACCTTGGCCGAGAACCTCGACGTCGAGCTCGACAAGAAGGTCGTGCTGACGATGACCGACAAGTCGGGCGAGATCGTCTCCGGCCTGACGCGGGTGCGCGGCATCGTGAAGACCGGCGCGCCCTCACTCGATGGGGGCTTGGCCCTGCTGAGCATCGGCCATGCCCGAGAGCTCTTGGGCTACGCGCCCGACGAGTCGACGCAGATCGCGATCTTCGTCCGCGACCACCGAGACTCCGCCCAGGTCGCCGCACGCATCCGCGGCCAGCTCCAAGCCCCCAGCGTCGCGCTCAGCTGGGAGGAGAGCTCGCCCGAGCTCGCCGGTTTCATCGCCATGAAGATGGGATCCAACTGGATCATGCAGGTCTTCATCATGGTGTTGATGGCCGCGGGCATCTTCAACACCCTCTTCGTCAGCGTGATGGAGCGCCTGCGCGAGTTCGGCATCATGGCCGCGCTCGGCTTCAGTCGCCTGCAGCTCTTCGCCCTGGTCATGTGGGAGAGCGTGTGGATCGCCATCTTCGGCTTGGTCGCCGCGGCCGCCTTCACCGGCCCCCTTTACTACTACTTGAACACCAAGGGCATCGACTACTCGGCCATGGTCGGCGAAGGCGCCGAGGTGGCCGGCGTGGCCCTGCTCGAGCCGGTGCTCTACGTCGACATCTACTTCGTCCACGTCCTCGCCATCGCCGGCATCGTGGTCGTCGCCACCTTGGCCGCCGGCCTCTACCCCGCCTGGCGTGCCGGTCGCGTTCCGCCCGCGGACGCCATTCGCCTCGTCTAAACCGAAAGCTTCGCGCGCCATGAGCAACGACAACGCACCCATCGTGAAACTCGAAGAGGTCACCAAGGTCTACCGACAAGGCGAGACCGAGGTCCGCGCCTTGCGAGGATTGAGCTTCGAAGTCCAAGCCGGCGAGTTTCTCGCGCTGACCGGCCCCTCGGGTTCGGGCAAGACGACCGCGCTGAACATGATCGGCGCCCTCGACACGCCCAGCTCCGGCAAGGTCTGGGTCGAGGGCCGTGACCTCTCGGGCCTGTCGCGCAAGCAGCTCAGCGAGATGCGCCGCGACCGGATCGGCTTCGTCTTTCAGGCTTACAACCTCATCCCCGTGCTGACCGCCTACGAGAACGCCGAGATGGTCATGCGACTTCAAGGCAAAGCCGAAGAAGAACGACGCCGCCTGGCCATGGAACTCTTGGCCGAAGTGGGGCTCGAGGGGCTCGAGCACCGACGCCCCGACCAACTCTCGGGTGGGCAGCAACAGCGCGTGGCCATCGCCCGCGCCATCGCCAGTCGCCCCGCCGTGGCCCTCGCCGACGAGCCGACGGCCAACTTGGATTCGGCCACGGCCGAGATGCTGCTCGACACGATGGAGAAGCTGAACCGCGAGACGGGGGTGACCTTCATCTTCTCGACCCACGACCCGCGCGTGATGAATCGAGCCCGGCGTATCTTGCATCTGGTCGACGGCAAGCTCGACCGCGACGAACGCAAAGACTGAGGCAAGGGCGTGCTCCCCTCCGCGGCCCTTCTGCTCGCCTTCGCCTGGGCGGACCCTCCCTCGGACTGGTCCGAGTTCGAGGACTTCGAGTTCGTCGAGGACGAGGAGGACCCGGACTCGAGCCCGTCCGCAGGCGAAGGCACCGCGACACGCGAAGACGAGGCCGCGCAAGAGAGGCCGAAGGGCCGCGCCCCAAAAAAGCCCGCCTCCGAGATCATGTCCGGCAGCTTGCGCCTGACGGGCGCCTACCTCGCGCCGCCGGACCTGCCCGAGCCCTTGCCCTCGAGCAGCGACGGCATCTTGACGACCGTGGGGCGCCTGATCATCGACCACAGCTGGTCCCGCGCGAAGCTCGAAGTCAACGTCTTCGGCGACATGTCGCGCGTCCCCGAGTTCGCCAGCGCCGGCGGGAGCTTCACCTCGGCCGGGCAGACGGACTCGGCCTACCGCAACCAGTATCTGACGCCACGGATCTGGACACCCGGCCAAGCCCGTGGATCCGTGGGCTTCGATCGTCTCAAGGTGGCCGTCGAGGCCGGCCCCGCCACGATCGAGCTCGGCCGTTTCCCCATCAACGAGTCGGTGGCCTTCTTCTTCACGCCGAACGACTACTTTGCCCCCTTCTCGGCCACGGCCGTCAACCGCATCTACAAGCCCGGCATCGACGGGCTGCGCACCGCGTTCACCTTGGGCCCACTGTCCAGCATCGACGTGACCGCCGCGCTCGGCTTCGAAGACGGCTACCACCCCGACTGGGGCCACAGCGCCGTGCTCTTGCGCGCGAGTACCGTCAAGTGGGGCTTTGCCTGGTCCGTGCACGGCGGAAAGGTGGCGCAGCGCTGGGTCGCCGGCGGCAGCTTTCAAGGCGACCTGGGACGCGTCGGCATTCGCGGCGAGGGGCATGTCGGCATCCCCGACCTCGAGGGCGATGGACGCAAGGGCCAAGCCGACGAGGCGCGACGGATCCACGGTCGTTTGTCGGCTGGCCCCAACCTCATGTTCGACTGGCACAACGCGAGCTTGGGGGCGGAGTACGCCTTCTTCTCGGACGGCGCGGCTAGCCCCGACGACTACATCGCGAGGTCTCAGCGATTTTTCCCCGACGACCTCCCCTACCTCGCGCAGCACTACGTGGGCGTCAACGCAGGCATGGAGATCATCCCGATCTTGCAAGCCTCGACGGCGGCGATCGTCAACGCGAGCGACGGCTCCGGACTGGTGACGGCCAGCATGGTCTACAGCGTCGCCGATGAGGCGGATCTCATCGGCGGTCTCTTCGTGCCCTGGGGGACGCGGGCGAGCGTGCGTGACGACCCGCTGATGCCCTTGGACCTGGGCTCCGAGTTCGGCAACGGCGGTTTGACCCTCTACTTCGAGAGTCGGGTCTTTTTCTAGCTCGGCACCGCTTCGGCGCTCGCACGACACCGCGCTGTCCCGGCTCGGGGTGGTCAAGTTCACCACCCGGTGCTATTGCCCCGCCCCGATGGACGTGGCCCCCACCCGGCGCGAAGAGCTGACCCGCCTTTGGCGGCTCGGTGCGCCCGTGGCCCTGACCCAACTGGGGGCGATGGCGCTGAACGTCGTCGACACCTTGATGGTCGGCGAGCTCGGCGTCTTTGAGTTCGATGCCGCGGCGCTCGGCTACATCTGGATCTTTGGGACCAGCATCTTCGCCATCGGCTTCGTCCTCGGTGCCGATCCGATCATGACGCAGGCCTACGGGGCCGGCGACGATGCCCGGCTCGCCTTGGCCGCACGTCGGGCCGTGGTGGTCGGGCTCCTCGCCTCGATCCCCGTCGGGCTGAGCTGGCTCTACGTCGAGCCGGTCCTCACCTGGGCCGAGCAAGACCCCCTCCAAGCGGCCGCCACCGCGCGCTACTTGGAGGTGCAGATCTGGTCTTTGCCCTTCTTCTTGGCCTTCATGGCGCTGCGCCAGTACCTGCAGGCCAAAGGCCGCATGCTCCCGGGCTTGTGGGTCACCTTGTTGGCCAACCTCTTCAACATCGCCGCCAACTGGGCGCTGATCTGGGGACACCTCGGCTTCGAGGCCCGCGGTCTCGAGGGCGCGGGCATGGCCACCGCCTTGACGCGCGCCATCTTGCTGATTGGGCTCGTCGTGTGGGTGCGCCTCGGAGACCCTCACGACCCGGCCTTTCGGCTCCCGCTCTCGGCCGCGGCCTGGGATCCCAAGGGCTTGGCCGAGATTCTGCGCTACGGATTTCCGGTGGCCCTGCAGTACGGCCTGGAGGGTTGGATCTTTCAGATCTCCGGGCTCATGGCCGGCAAGCTGGGCGAAGATCAACTCGCCGCCCACACCGCCGTGCTCAGCATGGCCTCGACCAGTTTCATGCTGGCCTTGGGCATCGCCATCGGGGCGACGACCCGGGTCGGCAACCTCATCGGCATGGGCAAGCACGCCTGGGCGCAGCGATCGAGCCACCTGGCCATCGCCCTCGGGGCGGGACTCATGGCGGCCTGCGGCTTGATCTTCGTGCTCGGCCGCACCTGGCTGCCCTCGCTGTACATCGAAGACCCGGTGGTCGTCGGACTGGCCGCCACCATCTTGCCGATCGCGGCTGCCTTTCAGATCGCCGACGGCGCCCAGGTGGTGAGCGGCGCCGTCTTGCGCGGTATGGGCCGCACGCTGCCCGCCGCGGCCTTCAACTTCGTCGCCTACTACGTGCTCGCCTTGCCCTTGGCCTGGCTTTTGGCTTTCGAGCTCGGCTGGGGCTTGGTCGGGCTGTGGACCGCGCTCGCGGTCGGCCTCGGCCTGGTCTCCTTGATGCTGGTGGTGTGGATCCGACGGCGCGGACCCGAGTGGATGGCCCGCAACGCCGCGCCGGCCGCCCTGGGCGCGACGGCCGAGCCGTCAAAAACGAGCCCGTAGGCTCAACCCGGCCTCGTTGGCCCCGCCCCACGCGCCGACTTGGGCGGACCGCTGCCGGCGCAGGCGCTCGCGGCGGTGCCCCGAGACGATCAGCGCGACACCGCTGGCCACCAGCACGCCGGCGCTCACGCCTCCGGCGATGGCGAGCTGATTGCCCAAGCTGATTCGCGCCTCGGCTTCATCGCGGGCGGCCGCGCTGGACTCGTCGCGCAGCGCGATCCGGTCCAGCTCTTGCCCGCCCTGGGCCCGGATCGCCAGACCCGCCACCATCACCCCAAAGCCGCCCATACCGACACCCACGAGCACATCTCCGGCGACGACACGGTTCCAATTCTCCCGCGCCACCGGTTCGCTCGGCTCGGGCGCACGCGGCAGCTCCGGACCTTCGGCCGCGCGCGCCGGGGGAGGCGTGGCCGTGGGCGCAGGCGTGCCGACAGGCGGCTCGACCTCTGCGTCCGCTTCGACCGATGTCGGCGGAGAGAAGCAAAGCCCGATCCCGATCGCGATCGCGCCGCCCATCTCGAGGAGCATGCGACGAAGCTAGCACGCGCCGAGGCCGAGGGATCGGCCCGGCGCGCACCCGCCTCAAAACGCCAATCGGCCGAGCAGTGCGACGACCGCCGTCTCCACCCGCAAGATCCTGGGTCCCATGTGGAAAGTTCGCGCGCCCATCGCCGCGAAACGCTCGCGCTCGAAGTCGACGAAGCCTCCCTCCGGGCCGATGACCACGATCCGGGGACCGCCGACACCCGCGGGGGGGTCCGCCACGCCCGAGGGATCGGCCACCCACACGGGCCCCAGCTCGGGTCGGCGAAAGAGCTCGTCTTCGACGAAGGGGCGAAAGCGACGGTAGCTCTCGATCTCGGGCATTCGCGTGTCACGGGCCTGCTCGAGCCCGAGCCGCATGTGCTCACGCATCGCCGCGGGCTGCGTGGCCTCGGCGTCCCAGTAGCTCTTCTCGACGCGGCGCGCATGAAAGAGCATGAAGCGCTTCACGCCCATGGCCGTCGCTTGGCTCAACACTTTGACCAAGGTGGGGGGCCGGCACATTGCTACCGCCAAGCTGACTTCCGAAGCTGGCGGCAGGTCTTGCTCCGGGGTCCATGTGATCTCGAGTTCGACGGCCTCGGGCGCGATCGCGGTGATGCGGGCGCGGCCGAGCTCACCGTCGACCCGCCCCACCCGCAGCTCGTCGCCGACCGCGGCCCGCAGAATCTTGCGGACGTGCTCCGCCCGCCGACCTTCGACCCGTGCGCGGCCCTCTTCGAGCAGATCCGGCGGATCCAAGAGCAGCAGGTTCACGCGGGCAAGCTACCCCCTCGCTTCTCCCTTGCCCAGGCTCACTTCGATGCCGAGGGCCGCTGGTAGACTCCGGCCGTGGCCTCCCTGCACACGCGTCGACGCCTCCTCGGATGGACCTGCGCTTGGGGCGTGATGGCGGCGAGTCCTGCGAGCCTCGGCTGCGGCGACGATGCGGAGACCACGGCCGTTGCGCCCGCGCCGGCGCCCCCGATGGCGGATCCCAAGATCGCCGCGGACACCCTCGTGTGGGGCGGCCGCATCGTCACCCTCGACCCGACGCGCCCGGAGGTCGAGGCCGTGGCGATCCGCGAGGGTGTCATCGTGGCGCTCGGGCGCAAAGACGATGTCACGCGCCTGCGCGGCAAAGACACGGTGATCGTCGACCTCCATGGCGGTGTCGCCACGCCCGGGCTCACCGACGCCCACGCGCACCTCGCCGGGCTGGGGGACCACTTGGCCACCGTCGATCTGCGCGGCGCCAAGTCCATCGAAGAGGTCGTCGATCGTCTCGAGGCAGGAGCGCCCGAAGCGGGCTGGGTGATCGGTCGCGGCTGGGACCAAAACCTGTGGCCCAACGCCGAGATGCCGACGCATCAGGCGCTGAGCGAGGCCTTCCCGGACCGGCCGGTGTGGCTGCGGCGCGTCGACGGCCATGCGGGCTGGGCCAACGCGCATCTGCTCGAGACCCTGGGCCTCGGGCCCGAGGTCGAGGATCCCGAAGGCGGGGAGTTCTTGCGCGACGAAGAGGGCGCCTTGACGGGGGTGCTCGTGGACGCCGCCATGGATCGCGTCTCGCCACCGCAGCCGCCCCCCGAGGAGCGCCGCCGTCGCCTGCTCGCGGCCCAGACTTGGGTTCTCGAGCGCGGCATCGTGGGGGTGCACGACATGGGGATCGACGCCGAGACCGACGCCCTGTACCGCGAGCTGCTCGCCGAAGGCGAGCTGGACCTTCGCGTGCACGCCTACGCGAGCGAGGGCTGGTTCGTCCAAAAGTTGGGTGAACGCAAGGCCGACCCCGTCGGCGTCGATACGCGCTACGCCCTCGTCGGCGTCAAGGTCTACGTCGACGGCGCGCTGGGCAGCCGCGGCGCCGCCCTCTTGCGCCCCTACGCGGACCGACCGGCGCACCGCGGGAAGCTCATGCACGCCGCTTCGCACTTCGAGAAGCTCGCGCTCGAGGCGACCCAGCGAGGTTGGCAAGTCGCCGCCCACGCGATCGGAGACCGAGGCAATCGCACCATCCTCGACGCCTACGGCCTCGTCGATCAGCGCCTGCGCCACAAGGACAACCGCCTGCGGGTCGAGCACGCGCAGATCGTCGATCCAGAGGACATCGCGCGCTTCGCCAAGATCCGCGTCATCGCGTCGATGCAGCCGACCCACGCGACCAGCGACATGGCCTGGGTACCCGACCGCATCGGCACCCGCCGTCTCGAGGGCGCCTACGCTTGGCGAAGCTTCTTGTCGGCGGGCGTCCACCTGCCTTTGGGCTCGGACTTCCCTGTCGAGGAAGTCGACGTGACCCATGGGCTCTACGCGGCCATCACCCGGCAAGACGCCGAGGGCCAGCCCGAGGGCGGCTGGCAGCCCGAGCAACGCATGACCCTCGACGAGGCGGTCGCCGGCTTCTCGCGCGAGGCCGCCTACGCGGTGCGTCGAGAGGGGCACCTCGGCCGCCTCGCCAAAGGCTACCGCGGCGACTTGACCTGCTTTGCCCAGGACCTGTGGAAGCTGGAGGCGCCGGAGATCCGAAGCGCGGAGGTCAGCTGCACGATCATCGACGGCGAGCTCGTGTTCAACGGCGACGAGTGAGCGGAGGCGCCGCCTACTGAATCACGCCCTCTTCGCCGCCGCCCTCTTCTTCGCCCTCGCCCTCTTCCTCGTCGCCGCCCTCTTCCTCGTCGCCGCCTTCTTCCTCGTCGCCGCCTTCTTCCTCATCGCCGCCTTCTTCCTCGTCGCCCTCTTCTTCGGGCTCGTCCTCGACCACTTCCTCTTCGGGCTCTGGTTCGGGCTCTTCCTCGACCACTTCCTCTTCGGGCGCTTGTTCAGGCTCGTCGGGGGTGCCGCCGTCTTCGCCGCCCGCACCACCGCCTTCGGCCGGCTGCGGGTCCTCGCGCTGGCCGGCCTGCGGAAGCTCGGCGGCGTTGGGCATGACCTGGACGCGCGCCGGCTCTTCGTTGGGGTTCTCCCGAGCGCCGGAACGGGGCTGTTTTTTCGCCGCGGCACGTTGCGCTGCCCGTGCCTTGCGATCGGCCAGCATCTTGCGTCGCTCCTCGCGCTGATCTCGGAGGTTGTTCTCTTTGGTCTTGGACTTGATGCCGCTAAAGCGCGGGTGATCGACCGGCCCCGAGAGCACGAAGGCGAGCCACGCGTCGTTGGGCGGATCCATCTGCGCCTTCTCGCGCGCAGTCGAGACCAGCAACTGAAAGTTTGCGTCTTCTTGCTGGAGTTGCTCGGAGACTTGGACCTTCATCAGAAGATCCATGCGGGACTTCTTGAAGGGGTCGTCGAGGGTCATGGTGCCGGAGATGCGAATCTCCATGTCCTCCGAGACGCTGACGAACTCCTCCGCCGTCGCCTCGCCGTCGACGATCTCGAAGCGGCCGCTGAGGTCTCCGAGCTGAACCCGCGGAATCGTGATGCCCTTTTCGAGCATGCCCTTCGCGCCCGGCATGTAGAACTTGGTTGCGCCGTCGCCGAGCGCACAGCCGGTGCAGGTCATCTCGATGAAGCCCACCGACTGGGCGAACTCGTTGGTCGGAACCTCGAGCTCGAGTCGCAGCCCGAAGGTACCTTCGAGCGGGGCATTCATCATCTGCTGGAGCTTGGGGACGCCGTAGAGCGGGAGTTCTTCGATCTCCAGCTCGATGGACATGTCCTCGTCGCCGCGATTCACGTTCGCGGAGACGTCGCCCTCTTCAAGCTTGAAGTCGAGGTCCGCGTCGATGCGACCGAGCAACACGTACTTCCAGATCTCGAGGTCGACTTCGACCTCATCGGCGTAAAAGGGCACCGTGCCCTGCTCGGGATGCGAGGGCAAGAAGTCCCAGGTCACGCCCTCGAGGGTCACCGAGCCAAAGGGCGACACGGAGACGTCCTCGACCGTGACCAAGAATCCGGCCTTACGCGCCTCATGGGAGATGCGCCACGCGATCGCCCCCGTCGGCAAGCTGAGCCAGACGAAGGTGAGCATCAGCGCGAAGACACCAAAGGTCCATCCGAGGATGCGACCCACTTTGCGAAGCTTCGCGCCGCCGCTTCCGGCGTACCATCGCTGCATCCCCTTCGCGCTCGGTAGTTTGAGTTTCACCATCGGCTCAGCCCTCCGACTCCTCGCGCTCGATGCGTTCCCAGGTCGTCAACTGGTAGTCGACCTTGAGGCGATCCTCGGGCACGGTCGTGTCGCTTCGCAAGGCGCGGACTTCGAGGTGCTCGGCCAAGACGACGTGACCGGGCTTGCTCTCGACCGCGGTCAGAAACTGGGTCATCTGCTCGAGCGTGATGTCGCGCATCTCGAAGTTGATCGTTCGCGTGCGCAGTCCGATCTCCTTGTCGTCGACCGGAGGCTTCTCCTCTTGGTCGGTCGCCTGCACGCCCGCGGCATTCTCCGCCTGCTCGATCAAGGAGGTGAAGCTCAAGGGGGTCGACGAGATCGTGGCCTCGCGCCGTTCCTTGGCGGCCAAGCGCTCTTTGTACTCGGCGCCTTGGGTAAAGACCATCGACAGCGCCTTTTGGTAGTTGGCGATCTCGTCGCGCTGCGCGGAGACCCGTTGCAAGCGCAAGAACACGATCGCCCCCGCAAAGACGATCAAGAAGACGCCTCCGAGCAGCATGAGGGCCCGCCGGTCGCGGGGCGCCATCCGGATCCACCATCCGGCCTTTACGCGTTTTCCGACCATCGAACGTCCGGCCATCTTAGTTCTCCTCCTCTTCGTCGAGCGCCTCGTCGTCCTCGGCCTCTTCCTCGCCCTCTTCGTCCTTTTTCTCGACCTCGACGGAGCTGCGGTAGCAGTCGTGGTCCACGTTCATCTCGAACTCTTTGCGTCCCGCTCGATCGCGGATCTTGCCCTTTTGCACCGTGGTGATGCACTCGATCGCGGCCAGCTTGTTCGCAAGCCGGTCTTGGGCCGTCGCGCGGGTGGCCGAGATCTGCATCTTGAACTTGAGCGGTCCGACGTCGATGAAGGCGATCTCGAGCCCGTCGTCGACCACGATGCCTGCGTCGTCGGGCACGGAGGCCAAGCTCACTTCCGGCTCGGGTGGCGACTCCGGGTCGATCGGCGATCCATCCGGGTTGGTCTCGGCCGGCGTGACGATGGGCTCGGGCGAGGGCTCCGGCTTGGCCACGCGGTGGACCAAGGCCAGGACTTCGAGCGCGCCGCGCTCGGGCACCTGCTCGCTGAGGTCGGCCCCACCCACGCCCTCGAGCGCGGCGAGGACCTCATCGGCCGAGTACATCGGATCGCCGAAGACCTGCTCGCTCGCCGCGGCCAGCTCGGCCTCGTAGGCATCGCGCTCTTGACCCACGACCTTGATGGCCACGATGCTGTCGATGGCGAAAAAGGCGAGCACCGCCGCCCCCAAGGTGAACACGGTGCCGAAGTTCTCCTCGAAAAAGCCGATCCCGCCGTTGCCGTCGAGCTCGCGCAGCTGAAGCATCGGCCGCCGGCCTGCGCCCAAAGCCGCACCGAAGGCCGCGAGGTAGGCAGCCCAGTCGATGTTCTCGCCGTCCTTGAGTTTGCCGAGCACGCCCGGAGTCACCGTGCGCACCGGGAGCTCCGTGCGCTCGGCCAACCAAGCTTCGAAGCCCATCACGCGGGTGCCACCACCGGCGCTGCGGATCTCGGTCACGGCCGCGCCGCACTCGTTTTCGAGCCAACGCCGGGTGTGCTCGATCTCTCGCAAGAGCGGACCAAAGACCCGCGCGACCTCGTCGGCCGTGCGCCGTTGGTCGGCCCCGAGTTCACCGAGCCCCTCGTGCGGGAGAAAGGCGCTTTGCTCCTTGGCTTGATGGGCAGAGGCGACGTCGAGCCCGTAGGCCCGCGACAAGGCGACGTCGAGATGGCGACTGCCGCGTCGGATGGACCGCGCGGCCAAGGGTCCCTCGGCGCTCAGCGCCACCAGCTCGGTCGCCTGATGTCCGACGTCCACGATCAGGGTCACCGGCCGGGGCAGCTCGGGCGGCGCCTCGTCCTCGGCGAGCTCCGGCATGGGCACGGGCACGTGCTCGAGCTTGTCCATCGCCTGGGCAGTGGCGATGGCCCCCACCGTGACCAGGCGCAGGTCGACTCCAGACGCCCGAAAGGCCGTCGTCACGCGCTCGACGTGATCGCCGGGCGAGGCGACCACCAAGGCTCGACCGGATGCCCCCTTCTTGGCGGGAGGCACGACCACGTGGTCATGCGCGAGCTCGTCGAGGGGCATGGGAAACTGCCCCTCGATCTCGAAGCTGACGGCCTGGGCGATGCGCTTGGCGTCGGCGAAGGGGAAGCTCAAGGATCGGTAGCTCGCCTCTCCAGAGGGGAGCGAGACGGCCGCCTGGTGCTCTTTCCAGCCGCGCGCCTCCAAGATGGCCAGCGCCGTCGAGATGGCGCGGTCCATGGTCGACTCGGCATCTTCGCCGTCTCCGGGGGGCGAGACCTCGTCGACCACGGCCGTCTCGGTCGCTATGACCTGCGCCTTGCGCATCCCGACGGACAAGACGATCACCTTCACCGTGTGAAGGCCGAGGTCGATGCCAACAAAGTTCTGTGCCATGGCGAGTTCGGACTCCTACTCCTCGCGGAAGTAGAGCCACGCTCCTTTGCCGGATGAATTGCTGCGCGCGTACTGCATGTCGTAGATGGCCGTGGCGCGCTTGCGCACGGCCCCGACTTGGGTGGTGACCTCGACGCGATAGACGCGCTCGGGGTCGACGGTGGCGACGTCTCGAAGTCCCTTCCAGGTGTCACCGGTCTCGCGGTTCGTGCCGCCGTCGGTGCGAATGTCGATGCCCGTAGGCACCTTCGGCAACAAGGCCGCGTCTTCGCTGTCCGCCTCCTCACCAAAGAGCGTCGGTGCGACGAAGTCCTCGGGCTTCGAGACCATGTCGTCGAAGGTCTTGAGGTCTTTGAAGAGGTTCCACTCGCGGTTTTGGGCCACGAAGTTGGCGACCGGCAAGGTCATGAGCAAGAAGTTCTCGCCTTCGGTCTTCCACTTGTCGGCGGCGCTGACCGTCGCTCGAATGACCCACGCGAGCATGGCCGGGCTGGCGAAGTTCAAGTTGACCTTGCAGCTACCGTAGGCGGTGAGGTTGTGCTCGAAGGCCTGCATCCAGTCGTCGTCGATGCCCTCCACCATGTGGAGTTCGGCCACCGAGTCGATGCGAGCGTTGCGGGCCTGGTAGGGGTCGTGCAGCTCCTCGTAGCGGTAGGGCTCGTTGCCTCCGCCTTGCACCAAACGCCCGATGTCGAAACGCTGGTTGTCGTCGTCGATCCAATCGACGATCGCCGTGAGCACGACCTGGCGGTTGTAGCGCTCGCCGTCCGACTTTTCCTCGTCGAAGAGGGGATCGTAGATGAGCGGCTCCATCATCGCCTCGAGGGTCTCGACCGCGCGCGAGCGCGGAGTGTCCTCCCCGTCTTTGGAGGTGGCGATGCAGTTCATGTTGATCTTGCCCGACTCGGCCTCGAGTCGGACTTCGAAGCTCACGTTGTCGCCGATGCTCAGCTCGTTCAGCGCCGAGGTGTCGATGCCCACCAAAGCCCCGAGCCCTTCGGCGCCGTCGGAGCTGCCGAAGACGCTCATCAGGAAGGGCGCGACCTGGGTGATGTCCATCGTCCCCGCAAAATCGCGGAACTGCTTTTGATTGAAGACCATGCGCTGAAGCTCGAAGAGCAACAAGCTCAGCTGCAGCGCACCGCGTTGGGCTTGACGGGCGCGCACCTCGTCGCCGGCGTTGATCGCCGACTGCCAGTCGACCCGCGTCTGAAAATTGAAGGCCGCCGTAAAGGGCGTGATGATGGCCAAACACACCAAGACCAGGAGCAGGGCGACGCCTTGCTCCTTGGTGTTCGCGCGGCGGGGAGCGCCGGCGGGGGGTGTGCGGGGGATGGTCATCTTCGTCTCAGTTCTTGGAGAGGTCGAGCTTCTCTTGCAAAAGGATCGTGGTCTGCGTGGTGAAGAACTCTTCATCACCGTCCTCGTCCTCGAGGCCGATGGTGATCATCACGCGGGGCGGAAGCCGGTCGGGCTGGGCGTCGCGGATGGTGGTGTGCCACTCGCTGATCCACGCCTCTTGGGCCGGCTCCCAGTACTTGAACTCGAGACTCTTCACGTCTTCGAGCAGCACGTAGGCGGGCTCGAAGAGTTCGAGCTGCTCGGGCAAGTCGCCCGTCAGGCGTCGCGTCTCGCGGCGGTAGAGGTTTTGTTTGCTCGAGTCCTCTTCGTCGTCGGCGACGAAGTACTGGATCACGCTTTGATCCGACTCGTTCGCGTCCATGCGCATGCGCAGGTGCGCGAAGGCCGAGAAGGTCAGATTGTCCTTGCCGAAGTCTGCGCGCCCCTCGAACAAGGTGAAGTGCCGCGTCTCGAACTGCGGTCGATTGAAGGATAGATAGGCCATCGAGATCTCGGTGGTCATCCGATTCATGGCCGAGCGCACAGTCGAGTAGCGCTCTTGGACCTCGCCGACGTCGTCCATGGCGCGGGTCGTCGCCGAGAAGCTCGACCAAACCGAGACCGTGATCATCGACAAGATGGCCAGGGACACGAGCACCTCGATGAGGGTCATGCCGCGACTGCGATCATGGACGCGGGTCACTGGCCGGGCCCTCCGGGGTTGAAGCCGACGCCGGGCCGTCCGCCGCCGCTCGATCCACTGCCGGGGCGTCCCCCACCGGTCGCGCCGCCTCCCGGGCTACCGCTGCCGTCGCTGCTGGTGTCGTCCGCGTTCGTGTCGAACTCGCCACCGAGGGTCGGCACTGCCGCCAAGCCCGAGGGATCGGTCCAAAAGGTCACGACGTCGAACTCTTCGTCGACCTTGCCGTTACGCCACATGACCTTGCAGCTCGCGCGACGGATGGAGTTCTCGATGGCCGCCTTGACCATCGGCCACACCATGCCGAGCGCACCAAAGGCCTGATCGCCGGCATCCTGCACGTAGGCGTCGTCGCCGTCGGTATCCTGATCGGCCGCTTCTTTGGCCGCGACCATCTGGTTGTACTCGGGCAGCTCGATGAAATCGACGAAGCACTCGTACTCCATCTCCGGCCAGCCCTGCTCGTCGAAATCGCCTTGGTAGGTGACGTCGCTGGTCTGCCAGCCATCCTTGCGCTGCTGCCACTCGATCTCGACGAGCTGGTACTCGGCCAAGAAGGCTGCGGCACTGAGTTGACGCGCGTAGCGGGTGGCCTGCATCGACTCGATCTGCGAGCCCAGCAAACTGGTCAAGCTCACGCCCAAGATGGCGACGGCGATCAGGACCTCGAGGAGGGTGAAGCCCCCCTGGCCCGCCGTGCGTGCGTCCCCGTCTCGTCCCATCGCGTCTCTCAGAGGGCCCGCCTCTGAGCCTCCTTCCCCTGATCGCCGCGGCGCTGCAGCAGGTCCGAGGGAAACTCCATGTCCCCGAGGCCGTCGCTGATCGTCACCTTCCCCGTCAGGGGCTGGATCTCGATGGTGAAGCTCTCCCCGTCTTCGTCGCTCTTGTCGCGCAGCTGGATGTAGGCCAACTGCGTGCGCCCGGTCGGGAAAAAGTAGAGGTCCGCCTCGCCCTTCGTGATCGGCTCGGGGTCGGACTCGGTGCGTACGGCCAAGATCTCGACGGACTCGGGCAGCTCGATCACGTCCCCCAGATCCTCGAGTGAGCCTTCGTCCTCGAAGGCATCGAAGAGCGGCGGCCGACGACGCGGGACCTCTTGGGCCTGCGCGGCGTAGGGGTCGACCTCGAGCGTGGCCGCGTCGGGGTCGCTCGCGTCGAGCACCTGCGACTGCAAGCTCTGATTGTAGAGCTCGGCGGCGCGGGCATCCCGACCGGCCCGCTCCTCGACCTCGTCCTCATCGCGGATGAGGATCTCACCTTCGCGGTTCGTCGCCGGCAGGTACATCGCCGCATCAGCCATCTGGAGCGTGAAGGTCCCGTGGTTGATGTCGATGTGCACGCGCATGTGCGTGCCGCTGACGCGCGCCTTGTCAAAGGCGAAGCGCAAGGTGTTGGCGAGCTGGTTGGTCGTGCGAACGACCTCGGCTTGCCCGGAGGTGCCGATCGTCAT
>JAUIJR010000471.1 GCA_030431075.1 Polyangia bacterium
GTCGTGCTGCTGCTGGTGCGTCACGCCGAGTCGGTCTTCAATCTCGAGGGGCGATTTTGTGGACGCAGCGACGCGCCGCTGAGCGAGACGGGGCGAGAACAAGCGCGCGAGTTGGCGACCCGCCTACGCGCCGCGCATCCACGGATCGACAGCGTGTACGCCTCGCCCCTACGTCGCGCCCTCGAGACGGCCGCCCCGCTCGGCACGCCGACGCCGACGCCCGGTCTCGAAGAGCTGGACCAAGGCGAGCTCGAGGGCCTGCGTTTCGAGGAGGCCTTGGCCACGCACCCGGACTTCTTTCGCGCCTGGAAAGAAGACCCAGCCTCGGTCGCCGTCCCCGGCGGCGAGAGCTTGGCCCAAGCCGAAGCCCGCGTACGTGCGAGCCTGCTCGCGCTCGCGGCCCAACAATCCGCCGGCGCCCGTGTCGTCGTCGTCGGTCACCAGATGGCCTACGCCGCCTTGCTCGCCCGCGTGCACGGCGAGGGCCTCGGCCGCTGGCGCCAGCACGGCCTACGCAATGCGGACTGGACGCAGCTTTTGTGCGTGGACGGGGGGCTGCGGCCGCTGGAGTTGGGGTAGGGGGCTCGACGACCGGTGTCGGCTATGGTGGCGGCAGCACTCCATTCGAGACCAGCATGGCGACATTCAGGACCACCTTTGGAGTTTCAGATCAAATGGCAACGAGACTGAGCGGGTGGGTGATGGCAGGTCTGTTCCTCGCCGCTTCCCCGGGCTGCGGGCGACCGCTCACCTGTGACGATCTCGCCGGTCGATCCCTGTCGTACGAGACCGAAGGACTGGGACAAAGCGCCTCGCCCTTCGCTGGGTGGGCGGGGGCAGCCTATGTACAGGTCTCGGAGTGTCGAGTCGTGGTCGATGCGAGCTCGCAAGTGGCGTTTCCGGCGCTGATTAGCTACGAGCTCAGTGATGCCGAGGCGAATGAACTGCTCGCGCCGATTCTGGATGCGGTAGATGGGTTACCCGCGACGGATACGGACTACCCGGAGCTGACCGACCCCACGCAGGTGGCGAGGACCGTGCGTGCAGACGGCTCGACCTACACCTGCTACGGGAGCTGCATGGATGCGGCCGACGATCTGCAGACGGCAATCGAGGAGTTCACGAGGCTGAAGTTCGAGGTCAACGATCGCACGCGGAGCCCGGCCCTGGGCGGCGTCGACGTCGTGACGCGGCGCGGTAGCTTTGGGGCGAACCCGAGTCTGCCGGCGTGGCCGATCGCTACGCCGCCCGAGACCTTCGAGTGCGAGGAGCTCGGCGGCAGGGCCTGCGGGGCGGGGGTCTATCTCGCCGAGGGTGAGGAGGCGGCCGAGCTAAGGGCGCTCTTCGAGGCGTGGGACGACTACAGCGGCGTGGACATTGGTCGGGGTATCGCCTTCGATCGCGGCGGCGACTTCGCGGACGAAGATCGCTATTGGGGTGTGTGGATCCGAGACCACGACCCGCTCACGCCGCCTTGAGCGGCGGGCGCCGGAGTTGGGGTAGGCCTAGGTCGCCAGCCGCCCGGCGCGATAGTCCGCGAAGGCCTGCTCGAGCTCTTCGCGGGTGTTCATCACGAAGGGGCCGTAGCGGGCGACGGGCTCTTCGATGGGCTTGCCCGCCAAGAGCAGGAAACGTCCGCCTTGCTCGCTGCGGACGAGGAGTTCGTCGCCGTCGTCGCCGAGGACGCCGAGCAGGCCACATTGGACGGTGGTGGGTTCGCCCTCTCCGCCAAACTGGGCTTCCCCCTCGAAGGTGTACACGAAGCCCGCGTGCCCGGCCGGGATCTCGAAGCGCGCCTCGCCGCCGGCCGGCAGCTTGACGTCGAGCATCAATGGCTCGGTGTGCACGCCACCGACGGGGCCGACGACCTCGCCGTAGCGGCCGGCGATGACCTTGACCCATAGGCCGTCCTCGCCTTCGACCACGGGGATCTCGGCCGGCGGGATGTCTTGGTAGCGCGGCGGGTCCATCTTGTGGGCGGCCGGCAAGTTGACCCACAGCTGAAAGCCGCGCATCAGGCCCTCTTCTTGTTGGGGCATCTCGGAGTGGATGATGCCGCGGCCGGCCGTCATCCACTGCACCGAGCCCGAGGTCAACAAGCCGCGGTTGCCCACCGAGTCACGGTGCTCCATGCGCCCGTCGAGCATGTAGGTCACGGTCTCGAAGCCGCGGTGCGGGTGGTTCGGAAAGCCCGCGATGTAGTCGCTCGCGTCGTCGCTCGAGAACTCGTCGAGCATCAAGAAGGGATCCACGATCGGGACCCGCGGCGTGCCCAGAGCACGCTTCAGGCGTACGCCCGCTCCGTCGGAGGTGGGCATGCTGGCGGCGACTTGGACGATCTTTCGGCTGGACATGGTGTGGCCTTCCGACGCGCCGGTCGGGCCACTCGTTTAGCCCGAGCGCGGGTGGGCCATGAAGAAGTCCCACATCGCGTCGTTCGCCACTATGTCCTCCGTGCTCGGCCCGTCAAGGCAGAAGGGTTGGCCGGGCCAGCAGTGATCCATGCCGACGGCCGTACAGAACACCGCTTCGCTGCCGTTCTCGCATTCGTCCCAGGTGACGCAACTGACCGTTCCCATGTCGAAGGTCGTCTCGGGGGAGTCGGTGCAGCCGAGGTGGGCGGCGTAGTCCTCGGCCGAAGACTGCGCGAGGGCGTAGGGCACGCGGCCGTCGCTGTCACCGTTGAAGATGATCGCCGGCACCGGGCGCGTCGCGTTGCACTGCGAGATCGGAAAGCCGAGCGCGCCGCTGACGGGCGCGATGGCGGCGATGATGTCGGCCGCGTCGCAGGCGAGCTGAAAGCTCATGAAGCCGCCGTTGGACATGCCGGTCGAGTAGACGCGATCCGGGTCGACACAGGCGTCGCCGGTGACGTCGGCGACCATCGCCCGCACAAAGGCGAGGTCGTCGCGCGGGGCCTCGTCGGCGCAGCAGGTGCCGGCGTCCCAGGCCTGGTCGCCGTCGGTGTTTTGCAGGCCTTCGCCGTAGGCGACCAAGAAGCCCTCGGCGTCGGCCTTGTCGTTCATCTGCGAGAAGAAGACCTGCTGACCCGCGTTCGAACCGAAGCCGTGGAAGTTCAAGACGAGCGGCGTCGGGCTCGTGGGGTCGTAGCTCGGGGGGACGTAGAGGCGATAGCGCCGTTGCACGCCGTCGACCTCCAAGCTGCGCATCTCTTCGCCGGTGGCCAAGCTCGCGCTGCAATTGGGCTCGACCGTGCCGTCACCGTCACCATCGCCATCGCCGTCGCCGTCGCCATCGCCATCACCGTCGCCACTTTCACTCGTGGCTTCGCTCTCGCTGTCCGACTCGCTGCCGGTCTCGCTTTGGCCTTCGTCTTCGCTGCCCCCCGCATCGCTACAGCCGGCAAAGGCGGCCAGCGCGGTCAAAAGCGCAAGTTCACGTCGCATGGGCACAATCTACCCCGAGCCCTGCGATCAGCGAAGCGCGAGCCAACTGGCGAGCCCGACGAGGGTCAGGCCCAAGATCGCCCAGGGCAGGGCAGAGGCCCGCGTAGCGAGCTCGGTCCTTCCTCGCGGCGCCAACGCGCCCCCGGCCTTGAGCCGCACCTGCACCACCAAGTCGCCGGCGGCGCCACCGTCGCGGCCGGCCTCGCCTTGGCCGCGCAGCTTCAAGGCGCGACCGTCGACAAAGCCCTCGGGCAGCTGCAAGCACAGGTGACCGGGGGGGTCGTGGGGGTTGGCCTTGCGCGTACGCGGGGCGGCGCTCCGGTCGTCGAAGGGGATGAGCGCGTCGGGTACGGGGACTTGCTGCCCGGCGGGCACGCCCAGCGCGCGCGGATCGACCTCGACCTCGACGAAGAGGTCGGCGCCACGCGTGCCGCCCTCGCTTTGCGCCTCGTCGAGGGCGTCGAAGACGTTTCCGAGCTCGGCCACGGGCGGAGTGTACGTCAGCTGTGGATCGCGGTCTGGCCCCGGGATCAGGGCGCGACGCACAGGGGCTCGAGAAAGATCAGCGTGGCGTTGTCGGCGTCGAGACGTACGCGCGCGCCGAAGGGCAGCGGGTAGTTGCGATCGGGCTCGTGGCCGAAGGGCGCGCCGGTGAAC
>JAUIJR010000472.1 GCA_030431075.1 Polyangia bacterium
GTCGGGCGAGGTCACCGCCGACGTCATCGCCTGGTACCGCCGCTTCGCCCAGGGTCGACCGGGCGCGATCGTCGTCGAGGCGACCGGGGTGCGCGACGTCCCGAGCGGGCCTTTGTTGCGGATCGGGGACGAGCGCTTCGTCCCCGGCTTGCGCGCGCTGGTCGAGGCCGTGCGTGAAGCCAGCGGCGGCGAGACGCGCCTGTTGATCCAGCTGATCGACTTTTTGGCCGTCAAGCGTCGACCGCCGCCCGAGAAGTTCTTCGGCCGCTTTTGGCGCCCGCGCCCCGAACACGCGACGCGCTTGGCCGCCGCCCTCGACGACTCCGACTTGGCCCGCGCCGACGAAGCCGAGCTGCGCGCCGCGATGCTCGAGGCCAGCGACGAAGTCCACAGCCGAGTCCTCGACCCGCGCGAGCTCGAGGATCTGCGCCGGGGCTACCGCGAGCGCGTCGACGATCTGCACCTGCCCCAGATCCGCGAGCTCCCGCAGCGCTTGCCCGCCCTGTTCGCGGACGCTGCCGCCCGCGCCCAGGCGGCCGGCTTTGACGGCGTCGAGCTGCACTACGCCCACGCCTATACGATGGCCTCGTTCTTGTCGCGCACGAACCAGCGCGAGGACGGCTACGGCCGCACCCGCGAGGGACGCTTGCGCTTGCCCCTCGAGGTCTTCGACGCCGTGCGCGCGCGCGTCGGCGACTACCCGGTGGGCTGTCGCATGCTGGGCGACGAGGTCATCGAAGGCGGCAGCAAGATCGAAGACGCGGCCTTTTTCGCCGAAGCCTTCGCACGCGCGGGCATGGACTTCATCAGCGTGTCCAAAGGCGGCAAATTCGACGACGCCAAGCCGCCCAAGGTCGGCCACGCCGTCTACCCCTACACGGGCCCGAGCGGCTACGAGTGCATGCCCACCGTGTACTCGGACGCGCGGGGTCCCTTTGGCCGCAACCTCGAGCTCTCGGCGAAGATCCGCGCCCGCCTGCGCGCGGCCGGGCTCGAGACCCCGGTCGTCGGCGCCGGCGGCATCAACAGCTTCGCGCTGGCCGAGCGCGCCTTGACCGAGGGCGCCCTCGACATCGTCGGGGCCGCCCGCCAAAGCCTGGCCGACCCGGACTGGTTCGCCAAGATGCGCGAGGGCCAAGGCGCCCAGATCCGCCGCTGCAAGTACACCAACTACTGCGAAGCCCTCGACAACCACCACAAGCAGGTCACCTGTCAGCTGTGGGATCGCCTCGAGCTCGACGGGCCTGACGTCCTGTTGAGCCACGACGGTCGCCGCCGTCTGATCGCGCCCGCGCGCCCGGCCCCCGATGCCCTCGGCGGCGACGATTGAGTTTGGATCGCCCGCGCGCTAAGTCATGCCTCGATGATCGGTCGACTCTCCGGCGTCGTGCTCGAGCGGGATCCCTCTGGCGGCCGCGTGCTTCTCGACGTGCAAGGCGTCGGCTACGAGGTCGCGGTCAGCTTGCAGACCCTCTCCGACGTGCCCGAGGCCGGTCACCCCTGCGCGCTTTGGATCCACACCCATGTGCGTGAGGACGCCTTGGCCCTCTTTGGCTTCGCGCGTCTGGAGTCGCGGGCGATGTTCCGCATGCTGACCTCGGTACCCAAAGTCGGCCCCAAGCACGCGCTGGCCACCTTGGGCGGCTTGCCCCTGCCGCAGCTGCTGCGCACCGTGGCCGAAGGGGACGCCGGCCAGCTGACCAAGATCCCGGGGATCGGTAAGCGCACCGCCGAGCAGATCATCTTGACCCTCAAAGACAAGGTGCTGCCCTTGTTGCTGACCGTCGGCGACGAAGCCCCCGTCGAGTCTGCGCCGACCCCCGAGGACGGCCACCCTTTGCGCAGCGACGCCGAGGCCATGCTCATCGCCTTGGGCTGGAAGGCCAAGGTCGTGGGCCAGGCACTCGATCGCGTGCTCGAAGACGCCGAGAGCACCGGCGCCTTCGACAGCCTCAACCTCGACGAGCTGGTCCGCCGCGCCTTGGCGCAGTTGATGGAGCGCTGAGCTCCCACTCGCGGCCAGCGCCCCGCGCAGGCGCGTTACCCTGCGGCATGCAAAGCCGCCGCGTACACAGCCACGCCCCCTGGGAGTCCAAGGTCGGCTACTGCCGCGCCGTCGCGCGCGGCGGCCAGGTCTTTATCGGCGGCACCGCCCCCGTGGACCCCGACGGCAGCACCCACGCGCCCGGTGACCCCGAGGCTCAAGCCCGCCGCTGCTTCGAGATCGCCTTGGCCGCCTTGGTCGAGCTCGGCGGCGACGCCAGCTGCGTCACCCGCACGCGCATGTACGTCACCGACATCTCGATGTGGGAGGCCTTCGGCCGCGCCCACGCCGAGTTCATGGGCGCCCACCCTCCGGCCGCGACCATGGTCGAGGTCAGTCGCCTCATCGCGCCCGACATGCTGATCGAGATCGAACTCGACGCCGTGCTGCCCGAGCGGGACTAGGCCGCCGGATCCACGTCGACGTCGATCGGCGCGCCGGGGTCCTCGCCCGCGACGAAGTTCATCACCCGCTTGACGCCGACTTCGAGCTCGCCGCGGATGTCGGGCGGCAAGAGCTGGGCGACCCCGGAGACCACCGGCGAAAAGAGGTGCTCGCCCACCGCGTCGAAGACGGCGGCAAAGCCCTGCGGCAGCGGGCGCAGCGCCAAGTCGAAGTGGTCGTCCTCGCTCTCCATGCGGTCGACGGTGACCAGCGTCGAGACCAAGCCCAAGGCGTGGCGCACCCGCGCGTCGCGGGCGAGCTTGGGCACGCGCATCAGGTCCAAGGCGAGCTTGTTGTCGCTCGCGCCGACGATCATCTCGGGCATGTCGGGCAAGTTGGCGACGAGGTCCCCCGCCCGCGACAAGTCGAGGGCGCGCGCGTGCAAGAGCGCCGAGATCTGCGTCTTCTCGCTGCCGACCGGGATCATCACGACCCGCTCGAGGCGCAGCTCCAAGCGCAGCTCGTTGGGCGCGACCACCACCCGATCGATGAACAAGTCGGCGCCGCCCCGCACCCGCGTCTTCATCAGCTCGAAGGTGCCGGCCATGCGCAAGCCGGGCGGCACGGCCGTGAGCTCGAGATCCTCGACCTGGCTCGGATCCAAAAGCGAGCCGGCCAGGTAGCGAAAGGCCGAAAGGGGCACGCCGAAGCGAAGGCCCACCGCGTTGCGGAAGGCGCGACCGAATTCTTCGGGGTGCTGTCGCAAATAGCGACCAGCGGCTCGCAGCGCGGTGACGGGCGACAACACCCCTGCATCATACGGGCAGGCGCACGCCGAGCGAAAGCCGCCGGCGCGCTCGCGCCGACGCGCCCTCGACCCGGGGAAGCCCTGCGACGCCCGGCTCGCGCCCGCCGCCAGCGCGAACATCCGCCGAAGCGCGCACCTCAGCTGGGCTATGCTGCGCCCGATGGGTCTTTTCGGCCTCGATCGCCCCCGCGAACGGCCAAGCCTCGCTCTGCGCACCGCCCTCGTCGTGCTCGCCCTCGGCGCGAGCGCGAGCGCCGGCTGCAATCGCTCGGGCGGCGGCAGCTTCCTCCCCCAAGGCGGGAGTACGCAGGCACCGAGCAGCGGCCCGGCCGAAGTCCTCGAGATCGAAAGTGGCGCGCGTCACAGCTGCGCGGTCAAAAGCGACGGCAGCGTGTGGTGCTGGGGTCGCAACGAGCGCGGTCAGCTCGGCGACGGCAGCACGCAAGACCGGATCCGTGCGGTGCGCGTCGACGGGGTCGAAGGCGCCACGCGCGTCGCCCTCGGGTCGACACACAGCTGTGCGCTGACCCGCGAAGGCGCGGTGTGGTGCTGGGGCGCCGGCGCCAAAGGCCAGCTCGGCGACGGCAGCGCGAGCGCCATCAACACCAAGGCGCGCCAGGTCAGCGGCCTCGAGGGCGTCACCCAGATCTCGGCCGGCGCCGAGCACAGCTGCGCGCGCCACCGCGACGGTCGCGTCAGCTGCTGGGGCAGCAACGAGACCCGCCAGCTCGGACACGAGCGTGAACAGATCTCGCGCAGCCCAGTGCAAGTCGAAGGCTTCATGGACGCGATCGAGGTCGCCACCGGCGGCGGCCACACCTG
>JAUIJR010000034.1 GCA_030431075.1 Polyangia bacterium
CGGCGACGGCGACGGAGACGGCGACGGAGACGGCGACGGAGATGGAGACGGCGATGGCGACGGAGACGGAGACGGAGACGGCGACGGAGACGGAGACGGAGACGGAGACGGAGACGGTGACGGTGACGGCGACGGGGACGGCGACGGCGATGGCGACGGCGACGGCGATGGCGACGGTTCGTCTGTCTTCAACTGCGGCAAGCTCGACATCCTCTTCGCCTTCGACTCCTCCGACTCGATGGACGACAACCTCAACGCGCTCAACGACGCGGGCGTGATCGAGGGGATCTTGACCAATGTCTCCGCCCTCAATTTCGGGAGCGTCGACTACCGCGTCGGCATCACGAACGACCACGTGCCCAGCTTCGTCACGGCGAGTGCTTGGCCCTCGGCGAGCCCCTGGCTCAGCTCGGCCACGCTGACCGACACGCAGATCGCAGATGCCACCCGCAGCGCCATCACGGCGATCACGGCGCCCGTAGGCTCGACGCCCATCGGATGCGAGCACGTGCTCACCAACGCAGCCAACTTGTTGCAGATCGACAGCTCGGGCTTCTTGCGCGACGACGCCGTGCTCTTGCTGATCATGGTCACCGACGTCGACGACTATCTCGCCGCCGACAACGCCAACACGCCCGGCGCCCTATGTGGGGTCTGCGCGCAGAACCCGGTCGCGCCCGCCACCAACCTGGCCGCGCTCACGACCTTGAAAAATGGCGACGTCGACGCGCTCAGCGCCATCGTCATCAGCGGTGACCCCAACAGCGCCTGGCCCTCGGCGGGCAGCAACTTTTGCGAGGCGCCGGGAACCTGCGGCTGCGACGGTGTCTTCGACTGTTCGGTCTTCGACGCGGAGAAGCTGTGGACCTTTGTCGACCTCCTCAACGCGCAGGTCCAAGGCGCGAACCCGCAGGCCTTCGGCGCCGACCTTTGCGACTCGACGGCCGCCGTGCCGCGTCAGATCGAGGACATCATCGACAACGGCCTCGCCGACTTTTGCACGGACTTTCCGGGCTAGCTCCGGCGCGCGCGACCGACCATCAGCTCGGCCTCGGCGTCGTAGGGGGCGCCGGCGAAGTCGCCGTGAAGCTGCGGGGGCTCGAAGCCCGCCGCCGCGAGGGCCGCCTCGAGCTCGGGGCGCAAGAAGTAGCGCTGCGGCAGGTGCCCCTCGATCGCCTCGTAGCTGCCGACGGGGACGTGGGTGTAGACCACGTCGATGCGTTGGCGCGCCGGGTCCCAGCTGCTGCGCTCGATGATCTCCCAATCGCGGCCCTCGATCTCGAAGCGGCCCAGGTGGTCCTGCCAGCTGGGCGCTTGGTCTTCGGGGTCGGCGTCGGCGTGAAAATCGTCGGCCGCCCACACGTCGAAGAGCAGCTCGCCACCGGGCACGAGGGCGCGGGCGCAGTTGTCGAGGACGCGGGCCAGCTCGCCCTCGCCGAGCAAGCAGTAAAGGCCTCCGTGGGGGATCGTGATGCGCTCGAAGCGGAGCTCGGCCAGCTCGGCGGGCCAATCGAGCATGTCGCCTTCGACGAAGTGCGCATCGACCCCGGCGGCCTTTGCCTGCGCTCGTCCTCGCTCCAGGAGGCCGTCGTGCAGGTCGAGGCCCCACAGCTCCCGCCCGTCTTCGGCCAAGGCGAGCAAGACGCGCCCGTCGCCGCAGCCGAGCTCCAGCACGCGGGTCGCCCCCGTGCAGGCGTGTCGATAAAAGTCCACGTCCCCCGGATTGCCGCGGTGCAAGGCGGCGTAGAGCTCGGCGGGGTAGGGGGGCGCGGACATCAGGCCAGGCCCAGGTCGACGAAGGATTGCCCCGAGTCGATGATCGTCTCGCCGATGGGGCGGTAGTCGATGCCGAGCTCGTTCTTGGAGCGGCTCGCGTCGATGCGGCGCACCACGTCGAGGTTGCGGCGCAAGAACGCGAAGTTCAGGCGCTGGTCGAACATGGCGAAGGCGTACATCACGAAGTTGGGGATGCTGCGCTTGGGGATGGGCTTGTCGGCCCAGCGCCCGCGCAAAGTGGTGGCGATGTCTTTGAGCCACATCCCCTGGTTGTAGAGGATGAAGCGCCCCTCGAGCTCGGGACGTTCGAGGGCGTTCACGTGTGCAGCGGCGACGTCACGGACGTCGACGATCGAAAAGAAGAACTTGGGCGTCCCCGGCATCTTGCCGCGCATCAGGTCGCACAAGAGCGCGGGCGTCGTGCGTACATGGACCTCGGCGTAGACCGGCCCGAGAACCACCGTGGGGTTGATGGCCGCCATCGAGAAGCGTTCGTCCTCGGGCAAGGCCGCCTGCAGTTCCCAGGCGGCCCGCTCGGCCAGGGCTTTGGACACGGTGTAGGGCGTGCGCGAGATGTCGCGCTCCTCGTTCCAGTCCTCTTCGGTGTGGGTGTGGGCCACGCCTTTGCGCTCGTCGATCACCGCCGCGATCGACGAGGTCAAGATCACCCGCTCGACCTTGGCCTTGGCCGCCGAGCGCAGGACGTTCTTGGTACCCTCGACCGCGACATCGATGATCTCCCGTTGCGGGTCGTCGGCGGTCAGCTTCGCCGCGCTCGCCACGTGGCACAGGCCGCGGCAGCCGTCGAGGACCTCGTCGAAGGCGCCCTCGACGGAGAGGTCTGCGGCGAAGAGTTCGAGGCACGACTCGGCCCCGAGCTCGCTCGCGATGCGGCGCAGGTGCTCGGTCTTCGCCGGATCCCGCAAACTGCGAACCGTGCCGCGAACGTTGTATCCCCGGGCCAGAAGCTCGCGCAGCACGTGAGAGCCCACGAAGCCGGAAGCGCCCGTGACACAGATGGGACGCGAGTCGGGAGGGGTGGATCCGGCCGGCATGGCGCGCAGGATACACATCTGGGACCGGCTGGGGGGCCAGCGAGCGCGCTCGGGTCCGGGGCCCGCCCGGGGCCGCCTGTGGCCGGCGGCGCGCTGGAATATACTCCCCGAGGCCGAGTTGGCCGGGAGCCCCGATGTTGCTCAATGTGTACCTCTTCGCCTTCGCGCTCGGCGCAGTCCTGCTCATCGCCTCCATTTTCATGGGAGGTGACGATGCGGACGTCGGGGCGGACGCCGACGTCGATGCGGACGCAGACGCCGACGTCGATGGGGACGCCGACCACCACGACGGCGGCGGCGAGATCGGCGGCTTCTTCGGCGCTTTGACCTCGCTTCGTTTTTGGACCTTCTTCGCGGCGACCTTCGGGCTCACCGGCGCCTTGCTCGAGTGGCAGGGCGTCTTGGACAACGCCTGGATCGCGCTGGCCCTGGCCGTCGCCGTCGGCTTCATCGCCGGCTACTTCGCCGTCGAGACCTTTCGCCGCCTCGCGGCCGGCGAGACCGGTCACGTCGCTGGCGCCAAGGACTACGTCGGCAAGAGCGGGCGCGTGCTCGTGGCCATCGTCCCCGGCGCCGTCGGCAAGGTCCGCGTCGAAGTTCGCGGCAGCACCGTCGACTTGCTCGCCACCAACGACGAGGGCATCACCATCGCCATCGGTGAGCATGCCCTCGTGATCGAGATGCGCGGCACGACCGCTTTGGTCGCCCCCCTCGACAAGGCCCCCTCGGCCGACTGAGTTCTCGTCGTCCCGCGTCGGCAATCGTGCTGGCGCGAGACTGCATCGGGAGGGGCTGTCCCTCCAGAAAGGCAACGCAACATGTCCATCGTCACGCTCGCCGGTCTCGTCCCCGAGCCATCTTCCACCCTCTTCGCATCGGCGCCCTTGTTGGGGGCGGGTCCCGAGATGGTCGCCGCCGCCGGTGCGGCCCTCGGGGTGCTCTTTTTGCTGCTGCTGATCTTGGTCAAGAACTTCTTGTACGTGTGCAAGCCGAACGAAGTCCTGATCTTCACCGGCCGCAAGCGGGTGAAGAACGGCGTGGACCAAGGGCCGATGATCATCATGCCCCACGGCTACAAGGGTCCCGTGGCCTCCGAGGGCGGCGGCCGTGGTCGCGCCTGGCGGATCCCCGTGATCGAGCGGGTCGACCGGATGGACACCACGACCATGTCGATCGACGTGGTGGTTCACAACGCCTACTCCAAGGGCAACATCCCCTTGAAGATCCACGCGATCGCCAACGTGAAGATTCACAGCGATCCGATGTTGTTGCGCAACGCCATCGAGCGCTTCTTGGGGCGTGAGCGCAACGAGATCCGCATCGTCGCGCAGCAGACCCTCGAGGGCGCCTTGCGCGAGGTGCTCGCGCAGATGACCCCGGAGCAGGTCAACGAAGACCGCCTGACCTTCGCGGAAAACCTGATCCGCAGCGTCAAGGACGACCTCGACAAGCTGGGCCTGGAGCTCGATACGCTCAAGATTCAAAACGTCTCGGACGACACCAAGTACCTCGACTCGCTGGGTCGCCCCCGCATCGCCGAGGTTCTGCGCGACGCCGAGAACGCCGAGAACCAGGCCATGCAGGAGACCACGCAGGCCGAGGCGCACGCCAAGCAGCGCTCGGAGACGGCCAAGGCCGGGGCCGAGGCGGCCGTGCTCTCGCGCCGCAACGAGCTCGCGCGGGTGAAAGCCACCCTCGACGGCGAGTCGGCGGCGGTCGAGCGCGAAGCCGAGGTCGCGGCCAAAACGGCCCGCGCCGAGGCCGAAAAGCAGCTCCAGCGCGTGCGTGCCACCCTCGAGCAAAAGCGCCTGCAAGCGGACGTGGTCATCCCCGCCGAGATCCGTCGGGCGGCCGAGGAGTTGCGCGCCAAGGGCGACGCGGCCCCGACGGTCGAGGACGGTCGCGCGGTGGTCGAGGTCCTCGAGGCGACCTCCGAGGCGTGGAAGGCCATGGGGCCCCAAGCCAAGGAGATCTACGTCATTCAACACCTCGAGGACATCGTGGCCCAGGTGGTCAAGAACATGAAGGGCATCGAGGTCGACGAGGTTCACGTGCTCGACCCCGGCGACGGCTCCGGTCTGTCGAGCTACGCGGCCAGCTACCCGCAAGCCGTGGCCCGGGTGCTCAGCGCCCTGGGCGACACCCTCGGCGTCGACGTGCCGAGCGTCCTCGCCGGCGCGGAGAACCGTCTCTCACGACCCTTGGCCCCGAAAGGAGGTGCCTGAGCCATGAACATCCTCACCACCACCACCCACTTGCCCTTGCTCGGCGATGCCGTCGAGGCCTTGGCCACCGGCGCGGCGGTTCTCGTCCTCGCGGCCATCGTCTTGGTCCTGGTCGTCAAGCGCATCTTGTACGTGTGCCAGCCCAACGAGGTGCTCATCTTCTCGGGGCGCCGGCGTCTGACCGGTGACGGTCGCGTCGCGGGCTACCGCATCATCCGCGGTGGCCGAGGCGTGCGGATCCCTTTGATCGAGACCGTCGATCGCATGGACCTCACGAACATGATCATCGAGGTCACCGTGCGTAACGCCTACTCCAAAGGCGGCATCCCGCTGTCGGTGCAAGGCGTCGCCAACATCAAGGTCCCGGGCACGGAGCCCCTGCTCAACAACTGCCTCGAGCGCTTTTTGGGCCGGGCCCGCCCCGAGATCATGAAGATCGCCCGCGAGACCCTCGAGGGCAACTTGCGCGGTGTGTTGGCCACGCTCACGCCCGAGCAGGTCAACGAGGACAAAGAGTCCTTCGCGGCGCAGCTGGCCACCGAGGCCGAGCAGGACCTCAATCGACTGGGCCTCGAGCTCGACACGCTCAAGATCCAGAACGTCACCGACGAGGTGGGCTACCTCGACGCCATCGGTCGCAAGATCAGCGCGAAGATCCGCAAAGACGCGCAGGTGGCCGAGGCCAACGCCCGCGCCTCGGCGGCCGAGCAAAAGTGGATGAACACCCGAGAGGCGGAGCTCGCCAAGATCTCGGCCGCCATCGAGATCTCGGTCCGCGAGAACGAGCGTCGCTTGGCCGACGCCCGTACGAAGCGCGCCGCCATGATCGCCCGGGAGCAAGCCGAGGTTCAAGCCATGATGGCGCAGGCGGAAGCCGAGCTCGCCATGCAAGACGCGCGCATCGAGCAGGTGCGACTGCAGCTCGACGCCGACATCCTTCGCCCGGCCGAGGCCGAGCTCAAGGCGGCCGAGAACGCGGCGCGCGGTGAGGCGGCCAAGATCGTCGAGAAGGGCAAGGCCACGGCCACCGTCCTGACCGACCTCGCCTCCAAGTACCGGGCCTCGGGCGCGGCGGGGCGCGACATCTTGCTCATGCAAAAGCTCGTGCCTTTGCTCGACTCGCTCGCCGGCACGATGGGCGACCTCAAGGTCAACCGCCTCACCGTGCTGGGTGGGGACCAAGCTGGCCCCGGCGGCGAAGAGCGCCTGGCCAAGAAGGTCCTGCGCTACAGCGAGGAGATCAAAGCGGCGACGGGCATCGACGTGCCCGAGCTGGTCAAAAAACGCTTCGGCCCGACCCCGGGCTGAGCGGACCATCCAAAAGGAGGGGCGTCGGCTGCGGCCGGCGCCTCTTTTTTCGTGTCCGTTGCCCGCGGGCGCTTGTCAGGCGGGGTGGGCTGGCCCCCATAATCGCGTCATGGCCACCTACGTCATCACCGGAGCGAATCGCGGCATCGGACTCGAACTCAGCCGCCAAGCCAAGCAGGCCGGCCACGAGGTCATCGCCTTGTGTCGCAAGCCCTCCCCGGAGCTCGAGGCCCTCGGGGTCCGCATCGAGACGGGCATCGACGTCGGGGAGGACGCGGTCGTCGAAGAGCTGCGCAATCGCCTGGGCGAGACCGAGGTCGACGTGCTCATCAACAACGCGGGCATCCTCGAGCGCACCGGCCTCGATGAAGTCGACTACGAGAGCCTGCGCCGACAGTTCGAGGTCAACGCGGCCGGTCCCGTGCGCGTGGTCGAGGGCTTGCGTCCCTCGCTCAAAAAGGGCGGCAAGGTGGCGCTCGTGACCAGCCGTATGGGCTCGATCGCCGACAACAGCTCGGGCGGCCACTACGGCTACCGCATGAGCAAGGCGGCTCTGAACGCGGCCGGCAAGTCCTTGGCCCACGACCTGGCCGGCGACGAGGTCAGCGTGCTCATCGTCCACCCGGGTTGGGTCAAGACGGACATGACCGGGAACAACGGCATGATCGAGGCCTCGGACGCGGCCTCGGGGATCCACGCGCGCATCGACGAGCTCGGCCCCGAGAGCACGGGCCGCTTCATGCATCAAAACGGCGAAGAGCTGCCCTGGTAGGCGGCCCAGCTCAGCCGGGTTCAGGCCGGCGGCGCGGCGGCGCCGGTGGAGGCTCCGGTGGGCGCAGCGGCCTCGCCGGTCGGCGCGGTCGCATCCCCGGCCCCGGCCGGCTCCGGCGGTGGCGGGACGGTGCCGCCCTCGAAGTCCTCGTCGACGCCCAGGTCCTCGATCGCGCCGGTCTCGGCGTCGATGCCGAAACGCCGACCCTCGGGCGAGATGGTCACGAAGCTGCGCGCCATCGCCTTGCGCGAGATGATGCGGGCAACGGTCAAGGCGGTGGGCGCAGCGACGCTCAAGGGGAGGGGATCCGCCGTCCAGCTGCCGGCGGCGTGGATGACCCGTTGCTCGAGGACCTTGGCCTCGCCGTTGCGCGGCGCGTCGTCGACGACGACCTCGACGTCGGGGGTCTGGTCGTCGACCGCCCACGCGTAGACGCGTGTGCGTAACAGCTGCTGCGGGTTCTTGTCGGTGCCTTCGCGCACCGGGTGCATGTGCCAACGCCCGCCCGGATGTGCCTCGAGCAAGGACGCCCCCGCGGCCACGACGGCATCGATCTCGCGGGCCCGGTTCGAGCGCTCCTCGAGGTAGTCGCTGAAGAGCTCGTTTTCGAGGACGCGATCGGGGCTCAACAAAAGCGGCACCACGAGCCAGCGTTGGGCCTCCTTGGCGATGGGCGTGGTGCCCGGCTCGGCTTCGGGCCAACGGTAAAAGGTGACGCTGGCCGCGTGGTAGCCCTCGTCGACTTCGGCCACCGGCATCAAGATGGCGTCGCGCGTGCGTCCCACGCGAGCGAGGCCCTTTTGCACGGCGACGGACATCGCGTGCTCGCGCCAGTACAAGGACAGGCCGTCGCGTTTGGCGCGAGTCATCGAGGCCGGGTCCACCTCGCCTTGGGCCGGTTGGACCAGGGGGGGCGGCGGCTCGTCCTTCTTGCCGAACAAGGCGCAAGACGAGGCGATGGGCAAAGCGAGGGCCACAGCACGCAGGAGCGGGCGCACGGCTCACCATAACCCCTGGCGCCGCGAGCCGGTAGACTGCGCGGGTGCCCGAGATGCCCGAGATCGAGGCCTACCGGCACGCCATCGAGGCGCGTGCGCGCGGCGACTCGCTGGTGGCCCTGCGCATCGTGCATCCCTTTTTGTTGCGGAGCGTCAGTCCGGCACCCGAGCGTTTTGCGGGGCGACGCCTCGAGGGGACCCGGCGTTTGGGCAAGCGCATCGTCTTCGACTTCGAGGGCGACCTCCACGCGGTCTTGCACTTGATGGTCGCGGGACGCCTGCACTGGCTCGAGGTGGGGGCGAAGCTGCACAAGACGCGCACGATGATGGTGATGGAGTTCGAGCGCGGCTGGCTACAGCTGACGGAGGCGGGCAAGAAGCGGCGGGCGAGTCTGATCTTGGCGGAGGGTGAGGCCGCCGTGGCCGAGCAAGATCCGGGCGGCCTCGAGATCCTCGAGTGCGACTACGCCACCTTCGCCGAGCGCTTTCGCCTCGAGAACCACACCCTCAAGCGCAACCTCAGCGACGCGCGACTCTTTTCGGGGATCGGGGGCGCCTTCGCCGACGAGATTTTGCACCGCGCCGAGGCCTCGCCCGTGGCCTTGTCGCAGCGCATCGACGAAGCCTGCCTCGCGCGCATCTACGAGGCCTGTGTGGAGCTCCTCTCGATGTGGACCGAGCGCTTGGTGGCCGAGGCCGACGCGGCCTTTCCCGAGAAGGTGACGGCCTTTCGTCCGGACATGCAGGTGCACGGAAAGTTCGGTGAGCCTTGTCCGCGCTGCGCTGCGCAGATTCAACGGATCGTCTACGCCAGCCGCGAGACCAACTACTGCCCGGCCTGCCAAACGGGAGGAAAACTCCTCGCGGACCGGGCGCTCTCGCGCTTGCTCGGCAAAGACTGGCCCAAGACCCCCGAAGCGCTGGAGCAGCGTCGCCAGGCCAAGCGCTGAGCGCAGGCGAGCGGACCGGCCCGCCGGGGCCTCGGGTACACTGCGGGGACGTGAGCAGCTTCGCCGAGTACGAATCCCACGACGCGGTCGGGCTCGCGCGACTCGTGGCGACCAAAGAGGTCAGCGCGAGCGAGCTGGTCGAGGCCGCGATCGAGCGGGTCGAGGCGCGTAACCCGGGGCTCAATGCGGTCGTGCACAAGAGCTTCGCGCGGGCGAGGGCGCGGGCGGCCGCCCATCGCCCCGGCGGTGAGGGGCCCTTTGGCGGCGTGCCCTTCTTGCTCAAGGACCTGCGCGCCTACGACGAAGGGCAGCCCTCGACGGGCTCGTCGAAGCTCATGGCGGGATTTCGGGCGCCCTTCGAAAACGAACTCGTGCGGCGCTTCAAAGCGGCGGGACTCATCGTGCTCGGGCGCACCAACACCCCCGAGCTCGGCATCTTGGGGGTGACCGAGCCCGAGATGCGCGGGCCGACCCGCAACCCCTGGGACCGCAACCGCACGCCGGGCGGCTCGAGTGGCGGTTCGGCCGCGGCCGTGGCCGCCCGCATGGTGCCGATGGCCCACGCCGGCGACGGTGGCGGCTCCATCCGGATCCCGGCCTCGCACTGCGCCCTGGTCGGCCTCAAGCCCTCGCGGGGGCGCAACCCCATGGGGCCGGAGCTCGGTGAGGGCTGGACGGGCCTGGTGTGCGAGCACGTGGTCACGCGCTCGGTCCGCGACTGCGCCACCTTGCTCGACTGCACGCAGGGCATCGATCCCGGCTCGCCCTACGCCGCGCCCGAGCCGGCCCAGCCCTTCGCACGCGAGCTCGGGGCCGACCCCGGGCGCATGCGGATCGGCTACTGCCGAGAGGCGCTCTTTGGGGGCGAGCTCGACCCGGAGGTCGAAGCCGGACTCACCCGCACGGTCGAGAAACTGCGCGCGCTGGGCCACGAGCTCGTCGAGCATCGGCCGGCCTTCGATCGACAGCCGAGCGTGCGCGCCTACTTGACCATCGTCGCCGCCAATGTGGCGCGATCGGTCGAGGACATCGCCCGCTACGCCGAGTGCCGCCCGCGCGCGGCCGACTTCGAGGAGACCACCTGGCTGCTCAAGTTGATCGCCGAGAAGGTCTCGGCCAGCGACTACCAGGGCCATCTCGACCACATGCGCAGCTTGTCGCGCAGCGTCGCGCGCTCCTACGAGACCGTCGACCTGATCTTGACGCCCACGGTGGCCAAGCCGCCGGTGGCCATCGGCGAGTTTGCGATGACCCTGGCCGAAAAGGCCCAAGCGCGCGCGCTGCGAACCGCGCCCTTGCGCGCCTTGATGATGGTCGCCCTCGACGCCATGGCCGGGCGACGCTTGCAGGCGACGCCCAACACCATGCTCTTCAACCTCACCGGACAGCCCGCGATCAGCTTGCCTTTGCACTGGACGCGCGCCGGCTTGCCGATCGGCATGCAGTTCGTGGCGCGCTACGGCGACGAGGCCGGACTGATTCGACTTGCGGCGCAGCTCGAGCGCGCGCACCCTTGGGATGAGGAGCGACCGCCGGGGATCCCATGAACATGCCGATCCAATGGCGCCCAGGCCAGCGCATGCGCGTGGGGGGCGTCGACATCTGCTACGAGCGCCACGGGGTGGGGGGCCGACCCCTGCTCTTGGTCATGGGCATCGGCGCGCAGCTGGTGGCCTGGCCCGACGAGTTCGTCGAGCGCTTCGTGCACGCGGGCTTCGAGGTCATCCTTTTCGATCACCGCGACGTCGGCTTGAGCACGCACCTGCGAAAAGCTCCGGTGCCCCCGGCCAAGTCGACCATCATTCGCGGGCTCGGTCGCTTCCCGCTGGCGGCGCCCTACACCCTGGCCGAGCTGGCCGACGACGCGCACGGCTTGATGCGCGGGCTCGGGCATGTCCGCTACGACCTGATGGGCGTGTCGATGGGCGGCATGATCGCCCAGATGATGGCCATTCGCTACCCGAGCGCGGTGAAGAGCCTGACGTCGATCATGTCGACGACGGGGCAGCGCCGCCACGCGATCGGCAAGCCGGCGGCGATTCGGGCGCTGCTGCGACCGCCGCCGCGCACCCGCGAAGAGGCCGGGCAGTCGCTGGTGGAGTTCTTCCGCGTCGTCGGCAGTACGGGCTACGCCCAAGACGAAGTCGGCGTGCGCGCGCGGGGCGAGCTGGGCTTCATGCGGGCCCAAAACCCAGACGGCTTCGCGCGGCACCTGGCCGCCATGGTCGCCACCGGTAGCCGCCTCGAGGCCTTGCGGCGCCTGAAGCTGCCGACCTTGGTGGTCCACGGCGAGGTCGACCCGCTCGTTCCCTTTCGTGGCGGTGTGGCCACGGCGCAGGCCATCCCCGGCGCCGAGTTCTTGCCCATCGCCGGCATGGGGCACGATCTGCCGCCGGCCATGCAAGGCCGACTCGTCGAGGCCATCCGCGAGCTCTCGGATCGGGCCGCCGAGGGCGTCGCCTCCGCCTAGGCGCAAGGCCTCAGGCGAAGGTCTCGTCGTAGGCTTCTTTGTCCAAGAGGCTCGGGCCGTCGCCGAGCTCGAGGTCCTTGGCGAAGCGGGCGCGGACATGGGCGCACTCGTGGGCGCGTCGGCGCTCGTCCCAGCCCAGGGCCTCGCCCATGATCTGCGCCGCCGCGTCGATGGCGAGCAGGCCGTTGGTCGTGTACAGCGCGATGCGGCTGCGTCGGTAGACCAGATCCTCGAGGGTCTGCGCGTCCTCGTAGCGCATGGCCCAGTGGACCTCGCCATCGAGCAGGGGGCTCGCCGGGTGCAGACGCTGCTGTCCAAGCGCGAGCACCTGGTCCGACTCGGCGCCGTAGAGGTGGGCGATGCGATCCGCCGACTGGGCGTCGAGTCCGCGGCGCGAGGCCACGGCCCGCGCGAGCTCACCGACGTTCCCGCCGAAGTCGCCGCCCGGGAGGGGGGCTTCGTCGGCGGCGGTCTCGTTGACCGCGATGCGATCGGCGCAAAGCTGAAGCACCTTCTTGGCGACGGCGCGGTAGCCCGTCAGCTTGCCGCCCGCGACGGTGATGACGCCGCCGGGGCTGGTGATGATCTCTTCGTTGCGCGAAATCTCCGAGGGGCGCTTGCCGGGCTGGGCCACGAGGGCGCGCAGGCCACCCCACGCAGAGACGGCGTGGCTCGGCTTGAGCCCCTCGACGCGGAACTGCGTCGGCAAGGAGGCGAGCAGATACTCGACCTCGGGGCGGGTGATGCCGGGCCACACGGTGGCCGGATCGCCGTAGACGGTGTCGGTGGTGCCGACGTAGACGACCTCGCCGCGCGGGACCACGAAGATGGGTCGGTTGTCGGGCGCGCCGACGACCCAGGTGTGCGAGACGGGCATGCGCTCGCGCGGGAGCACGACGTGGATGCCCTTGGTCAAGGTGAGCATCGGCTCGCGGCGCGGGCTCTCCATGCGCAAGAGGTCCTCGACCCAGGGGCCGGCCGCGTTGACCACGAGCTTGGCGCGAACTCCGAGGCGTTCACCGCTTTGGGTGTCGAGCACGACGGCGCCCGTGACTCGATCGCGCTCGCGCAGCAGGCCGACCACGCGGGTGCGGTTGAGGATGACGGCACCGTGACCGGCGGCCGCGCGCAAGTTGGCCAAGACCAGGCGGGCGTCGTCGGTGAGGTACTCGCGGTAGGCGATGGCGAAGGGAAAACGATCGGTGTTGATGAGCGGCTCGACCTTGGCGAGGTCGCGCTTTTTCCAGTTCTCGTGCCGGTCTTCGCGGGAGACCTGGCCGAGGCGCTCGTAGGTGCTGATGGCCGCGCGCAAGGTGAACCAGCGCGCGCGTGACTGGGCGGGCAGAACCATGCGACGGCTGGCCGCGAGGTGCGGCGCGATGCGATGCACGGCCTTGCGCTCGCGGGCCGTCTTGCGCACCAGGTCGACGTCGCCTTTGGCCAGGTAGCGAAGGCCACCGTGGATGAGCTTGGAGGAGCGACTCGAGGTGCCGGCCGCGTAGTCCTCGCCTTCGACGAGCAAGACGCGAAGGCCACGACGGCTCGCCTCGAGGGCCACGCCGGCTCCGGTGATGCCCCCGCCGACGATCAGCAGGTCGAAGGTCTCATCGGCGGCCGTCGACAGACGCTTGGCGCGAGAGTTCGCGCTGATCCGATTCGCTAGCGGCGACATGTCTGAACACCCCCCAAAAACTGCGTCGGCAGCCGGGTTGAGGGCATCCTACAGCGTTCCAAGCACGAGGCAAGTTGTCCGCGACGGGGTCTTTCGCCCCGAAAAGGCGCTCTCAAAGGGGTGTGAAGGGTCATGCGCGGCCGGGTTCGCCGCGCGCGCCGGGTCACGGGAGCGTCACGACTCAGCCGGCGACCGAAGGGATCGGCGCGCCCAACACCTCGGCGATGTTGCGCAGCAGATAACGATTCTCGTGTTCGAGCCCCAAAGTGATCCGGAAGTAGGGCTCGTAGCTGTAGGGGCCAAAGGGCTCCAGCGCCTTGATCAAGATCTGCCGCTCTTCGAGTTTGTCGGCCAGCATCTTGCCGGTGCGTCCGTCGGTGAAGCGCGCGAACACGAAGTTGGTCACGGAGTCGAAGCTCTCGATGCCGCCGATCTCGGCCAAGCCCTCGCGCAGCAGCTTGCGCTGGGCCGCACAGGTCTCGCGCAACCAGGGAAGGTGCTGCTCGTCGCGCAGCGCACCGATGGCCATGCGCTCTTGCAAGGTGCCGATCCGGTAGTCGGTGAGCTGCCGCCAAAACTCGCGCACGAGCTCGGGCTGGGTCAGCAGGTAGCCGATCCGCACCGCGGCCATGCCGTAGGCGAAGCTGAAGGTGCGACTGACCAACAGGTTCGGGAAGCGCGAGACCAGGCTCGAGATGTAGGCGTGCTCGGCCGGGTCGGCGTACTGCACGTAAGCCTCGTCGATCCAAAAGCGCGAGCCCGGGTAGCGCTCGAGCAAGGGGATGAGCTGATCGCGGGTGATCAGCACGTTGCCCGTCGGATTGTTCGGGTTGGTGATGTAGACCAGCCCGTCGCCCTTGCGCAGCGTGGCGTCGAGACGGTCGACGTCGAAGGCGAAGCCCTTGTCCGGGTCGAGGGGGATCATCTCGACCTTGAGGCCGAGGCCCATCGCCTTTTTGGGGACCTTCGAGTAGGTGAAGCTGCCGGTGATGATCGGGTAGCCCGACTTCGAGGTGAGGTGCTTGAGCACGCGACCGACCGAGCTCTTGATCTGCGTGCGGATGATGTGCGGGATGCACAGCTTCAAGATCGGGCCCGAGCCGTTGTGCAAGAACACGTGGTCGGCCGAGACCCCGTCGAGCTCGGCGATGACCTCGCGTAGCTGGTCGTTCTCGGGCAACGAGTAGTTGCGCAGCGAGGTGCGGCTGTCGAAAGTCTGCAGCGCATCGATGGCCCCTTGGGGCGCATAGGTGCCGTCGTTCAGACCCAAGTTCAGCGGCAAGCTGATCTGGGGCTCGACTTGGGAGTCTCGAAGCGTCACGGGCGCGGACATGGCCAGCGCGAGCAATACCAGCCCCGCGGCCCCGGCGCGAAGGGTGAAAGGCGATTCGCGGCCCACGTGCGCGCTCGCACGTGCAGCAGGCGGGCGCCGGGGCCCGCCTGGCGCGCGATCTCAGCGCTTTCGGATCCGGCTCAGGAGGTGATCTACGGCCCCCTTGAACTTGAGCACGGACTCGCGCGGGATGGCGAATTCGAAGCGCCGGCCATCGCGCATGACCAGCTGAAGTCGGCGGGTCAGCTCGACGGTCATGGCCGCGATCCCATCGATCTCGACGCGCCAGGGGACCTCTTTGCCGAGCACGAGCTGGAGGTGGTCGCCGTAGACCTCGAGTCGACCGGTGGCGATCAGCTCGTGCTGCTCGTCGTCGACCATCAGCTCGACGGCGTCGAGGGAGCGAAACAAAAAGGCGCCGGGCTCGGCGTCGACGGCCGCGTCCCATTTTTTGGCGAAGTGCGCATGCATGGCGGGGACCAGGCCGTACAAGGGCTCACGCTCGCCCTCGCCTTCGAGGTGGGCATCGGCCGTGACGCGCCAGCTGCGTTTGCAGGCGCGACACTCCACGTGCTCGTTCTCTTCGCGCAGCCCTTCGAGCTCTTGGCAGGCGGGGCAGGCGAAGAGCACGTTGGAGACGCCGCGCGCCAGGTACTTTCCGTTGACGGGCCAACGCTGGGCCTGGGCCGGGTCCACGGCCAGCCGGGTCTCGATGAAGCTACGGATCTCCGGCAGGGGAGTCTTGCGCTCGAAGCTCTGCGGGGCGTCGAAGGTGATGCGGATCCGCCCACGACGGGCGCGCAGCGCCCAGCGCGGCGTCACGTGGTCGGCGTTCTCGATGCGCGCCGTGATCACCGGGACGCGGAGCAAGCGAACCAAGCGCTCGATGCCCGGCAAGATGGGCAGGGGACGCCCATCCCAGGTACGCTCACCTTCGGGAAAGAGGCCCACCATCGCGCCGAGTTTCGCCCAGTCGCGCATGCCCTGAATCGCCCGCGGATCCGCCACCGCCTTTTGCTTGGGGACGGCCCCAAAAAGCTGCATGACCCGCCCGAGCATCGGGTCGGTCATCGTCGCTTGGGTGGTCATGAAGTGGATGTTGCGGTGCGCGGCGATGATCAACTGCACCGGGTCGAAGAAGCCGACGTGGTTCGACAAGATCAGCGCCGGGCCCTTGCGCGGCACGTTCTCGCGCCCATGCACGTCGAGGGCGAAGCGGGGCCGCAGCCAAAGCCCCGTCAGCGGGCCCAGGGTCTTCGCGCGGAAGTTCGCACGCTTGACGTTGCGCTCGGACGGGCGGATCGGCGCGAGTCGCTTGGGGCCGGCCATGGCCGCGCATCATTCGACGAGCACGGGCCTGCGGTCAAGTCGGGGCTCAGGCGTCGGCCCACATGCGCAGCAAGTTGTAGTGGCAACTGCGCAGGGCGAGAACTTCTTCGCGCAGTTGCGCCTTGAGGGGCTCTTTGGACTCGAGGCCCTTGATGGTACGCCCCAGGTCGTAGAGCAGCTCGCGGCGGCTGGCGTCCGAGACCAAAGACTGAATCCAGGTGACCGCGACCAGGCGTTGTCCCTTCGTGACCGGACGCACCTCGTGCATGGTGGTCGAGGGGTAGACGAAGACGTCGCCGGCCTTGCCCTTGATGGCCCGCGTACCGCCGTGCACGTGCAAGAGCAGCTCGCCGCCTTCGTACTCGTCGTCGTCGCTCAAAAAGACCGTCACCGAGATGTCGCTGCGCACCTGCTGCGGGGCGCGACCCATCACCGGCACGTCGAGGTGCTTGCCGTAGTGGCCGCCATTCTCGTAGCGCGAGAACATCGGCACGAGCACTTGCTTGGGCAAGGTGGCGGCCGCGAAGGCGGGGTGGGCCGAGAGTCGCGCGACGATCGCCTCGCCGAGCTTCTTGCCGAGGGGGTCGCTGGGGTTGAGCTGCAAGGTCTGCTTGAGCGCCTTGGCGCTCCCGCGGGCGGTGGTCTTGCCGTCGACGAAGGTCGCCCCGTCCAGGGCCGTACGAACTTCTTTGAGCGTCGCCGCGTCCACGACCCCGGGGATCAGCAAGAGCATGGCGCGCAGGGTAGCGGATCGTCGCGCCCTGGTGGGCGGCGCGTGGGGCTGGCAGCATCGAGGCATGAGCGTGCGCGTGGAAGCTCGGGGGTCGGTGCGAACGGTGATCTTGAGCCGCCCGCAGCGGCGCAACGCCGTCGACGGTCCGACGGCGGCGGCCTTGCACGAGGCTTTCGTCGCCTTCGAAGCCGACGAGACGGCCGCGGTCGCGGTGCTGTGGGGGGAGGGCGGCACCTTTTGCGCCGGCGCGGACCTGCAAGCGGTCGCCTCCGGCGAGAACATGAATCGTCTGGAGGCCGAGGGCCCCGGGCCGATGGGCCCGACGCGCTTGCAGCTGCAAAAGCCGGTCATCGCCGCCGTGAGCGGCCACGCGGTCGCCGGTGGCCTCGAGCTGGCCTTGTGGTGCGACTTGCGGGTGGTCGAGGCCGACGCCTGCTTCGGGGTCTTTTGTCGTCGCTGGGGCGTGCCCTTGATCGACGGCGGCACGGTCCGCTTGCCCCGACTGATCGGGCAGTCGCGCGCGCTGGACATGATCTTGACCGGCCGCGAAGTGGCCGCCGACGAAGCGCTGGCCATGGGGCTCGCCAACCGCGTGGTGCCCAAGGGTCGTGCGCGCGAAGAGGCCGAGGCCCTGGCCGCGCGCATCGCCGCCTTTCCGCCGCTGTGCATGTGCGCCGACCGACGCAGCTGTCTCGACCAGTGGAGCCTCGATGAAGCCGCGGCCCTGCGCGCCGAGTTCGAAGGCGGACGCGAGGCCTTGCAGCGCGAGGGCCTCGCCGGCGCGAAGCGATTCAAAGCCGGGGCGGGACGCGGCGGGAGCTTCGAGGACTGATCTTCGAGGATTGATCTTCGAGGACTGGGCTCAGTCGCGGTCGACGGGATTCGTCGCGTCGGTCAGCCAGCGCAGGGTCCGTCGACTGCTGCGCACGGCCTCGAGGTTTTGGGCATGGTCGCGGCGCAGCTCGGCGCGGGCTTCGTCGCTTCGTTGCCAGGCAAAGGCGACGCGAAGGATCAGCGGCAAGAAGACCGCCTCGACCAAGGTCAAGGTGCCGCTCGCGAGCGAGGCGAACAGCCAGATGAAAACCCGGCCGACGGCCGAGCGCGTCTGGGCCAGCGCCTGCACTTGTTCGGGGATGACGACCAGGGCCTGGTCCCGCTTGCCGGCCCCGGAAAAGCCGCTGCCTTGCGACGCGCCCGTCGCCGTCTTGCTGGGGCTGCGGCTTCGCTTTTTCTTCGAGGACCCGGCCTGGCCGAGCTCGGCCAGCCGGGCGCGCACCTGGGACGCGCTTTCGAGTCGTTGATCGGGGTCCGGCTCGAGCATCTCTTCGAGCAGGGGGCGCAGGGGATGGCGCGCCATGATCTGCTCGAGGTCGATGCGCAGACCCTTGCGGGGGAGCTCCTCTGGATCGCTGCCGCTGGCCAGGCAGACCAAGGTCGCACCGAGCGCGTAGATGTCCGTCGCCGGGGAGGCCTCGCCGTGCAGCTGCTCGGGCGCCATGAAGCCGAAGGTGCCGATGAGGGTCGAGCCGCCGCCCTCGCGCAGGGCCAAGCGGACACCGCCGAAGTCGACCAAGGTCAGCTTGCCGTCGTCGGAGAGCACGAAGTTGCTCGGCTTGATGTCGCGGTGGATCACCGGCGGCACCTGGTCGTGCAGGTAGGCGAGGATGTCGAGGGCTTGCGCGAGCAGCTCGCGCAGTCGCTCGGCGTCGAAGCGCTCGCCTTCGCGCTGTCGGGCACGCAGCGATCGGCCGGCGGCCAAGCCCATCACCAAAAAGAAGTCGCCCGTCTCCTCGCTGGCGTAGTGGTCGATGTAGCGCGGGACGCCGGGGTGCGAGAGGCGCGCGAGCACTTTGCACTCGCGCTCGAACAAGTCGAAGGCCTTCCAGTCGTCGAGATGGCGCAAAGAGATGATCTTGATCGCCACCTCCGCGCCGTTCGCTCGATCGATGCCGCGGTAGGTGTGCCCTTGGCTGCCGCGACCCAGTGGCTCCATCACCTGGTAGCGAGTCAGACGTACATCGGGCACGGTCGGGAGGCCTTTACCATCGCGCGGCGCGCGGTGTTCCACCTAGGAAGCGGGGATGCCCCGTGTAGGCTCACGTGGGTTCGCGCTCGCTCCCCCCGCGGGGCGCAGACTTGGTAGCATCGAGGCGATGTCCGTGTCGCGCTCGAGTCTGTGGATCACCCTCGCCGCCGGCATCGCGCTGAGTGCCGAGGCCCACGCCGGCAAAAAGGTCAACGTCGAGAACAGCGAGCTGCGCGAGCAGCAGCTTTTGGAAGTCGGCGTCGAGCGTGCCCCGCCGCGCGTCGTCGTCGTGTTCTCGATGCCCGGCAGCAAGGCGAAGCTCGGCATCGCCTGCGCGCGCAAGCCCAAGAGTGAAGACCCGGCCAACTGCGCCGTGATCGACGGCAAGGGGAAGATTCTCGACGCAAGCGTCGGCCTCAACGTGCTGCGAATCAAAGGCAAAGAGGGGGAGCGCCTCGAGCTCCTGTTCACGGCGCAGTGGGACAAGCAGACGGTGCACGTCGCCAGCTATGGGCCCTTGGATCTGGCCTTCATCGACGGGACGGCCCGGGCCTTCGGCGCGGACCTCTCGATGATCGAGTACATGGATGCGGAGCAGGGCTTCCCGATCGGCGTGGCGCTGGCCGGGGAGACCAAGGCCGAGGGGACAGATCTCGTCTTTGGCGCGGGCGGCAAGATTTCGGCGGCGACCTTGGTGGCCGAGCTGGCCAAGGCGCCGGCGCCGCTTCCGCCCCCCGAGCCCGTCGTCGAGGCCCCCGCAGCCGAAAACGCGGCCGCCGAGGACGCCGCGCCCGAAGACGCACCGGACGAGTAGTTCGCAGCGGCGTCACCGAGAATTCTCTGCGCGCCTTCGAGCCCTTCCGTTAGATTCCGCGAATGCTCTCGCGCCGGAAGATTGCGGCAATTGCGCTGTCGACCCCCTCACTCCTCTCGGCCTGCACGCCCGGCAGTGGAGACGAGGCCAGCTTTACCGGGGTGATGACGGTCGACACCTCGGCCGAAGAAGAAGGCGAGGGCGAGGCGACCAGCTCGTCGACGAGCGGCGGCTGCGAAGACCTCGATGGCGACGGTTGGACCACCTGCGAGGGGGACTGTTGCGACGCGCCGGGGGCGGGCTGCATCGACTTTCCCGAGCTGGTGAACCCGGGGGCCTTCGATGTCGCCGGCAACAGTGTCGACGACGACTGCGACGGTGCGACGGACGTCGTCGTCGCGGCGTGCGACGAGGGCTTGGCCTCGGACTCGCAAGACGCCGAGGACTACGCGCGCGCGATGGATCTTTGTCAGTTCGTCGAGGCGGACCCCAGCAACCCGGCCGAGCGACGCTGGGGCGTGGTGAGTGCGAAGCTCAGCTTGACGGACGGCAACGGTACGGCGCATGTGCAGGGGCACTCGATCCGCACCGACTTTGGCGACACCATCGTGCCCGAGTCGGAGAGTTCGATGGCCGTGTTCTCGAGCGGCCACGCCGCCGACGCCAACGACACGAACCCGAGCTTCGTGTCGCCGCAAAACGGTGTGGACTTCGGCACCGGTATCGGCGTCCCGGCGCCGAGCGACTGGCTGGCTGCGAACGGGGGGACCTTCCCCAACCCCCTGGGATGCGCGAGCCCGAGCAGCACCGATGCTCATGACGCGCAGATGCTCACCTTGGAGCTGCGCGTGCCGACCAACGCGCGCTCCTTCCGGTTCAAGTTCAACTTCTTCTCGGCCGAGTACCCCGAGTGGGTGTGCTCTGAGTTCAACGATTTTTTCGTCGCGCTCATCGACTCGGAGTCGTCGATGAACCCCGCGGACAAGAACATCGCCGTCTACGACGACGGCACGACCGAGTTCCCGGTCGGCATCAACCTCGTCGAATCGGCGCAGGGCTTGTTTACGGTGTGCGAGAACGGCCAGACGGGCTGCCGCGGATCGCTGCAAAGCGACTACCAAAGCTGCACCAACCCCGGCGAGCTCGCGGGTACGGGCTTCGATCTCGACGACGGCATCTGCCCCCAGGGCAGCATGGGGGCCAATGGCGGCGGCACCGGTTGGCTCGAGGTGGCCGGCAACGTCCAAGGCGGCGAGACGATGACCCTGCGCCTCGCCATCTGGGACGGCAGCGGCCATATCTTCGATTCGACCGTGCTCGTCGACGACTTCGAATGGTCGGTCGACGCGGCCACGCCGGGTATCTACATCCCCTGAGCGCGTTTTTACAGGGCCGGGTCGGCGGTGGCAGGATGTCCGCATGGCCTTGTCCTTGGATCGAAGCTTCGGCACCGTCCTTTTGACGGTGGCCCTGGCCGCGCCACCCCTCGCGTGTGGCGACGACGACGGGGACACCGGCACCGAAGACGAGAGCTCGAGCGAGGACGAGACGAGCTCGGAGACTGGTGATGGGGCCGGCGATGGAGATGGAGATGGAGATGGAGATGGAGATGGAGATGGAGATGGGGATGGCGATGGAGACGGGGATGGCGACGGGGATGGAGGCGGCGATGGGGATGGCGATGGAGATGGCGATGGAGATGGCGATGGCGACGGCGATGGGGACGGCGACGGCGATGGGGACGGCGATGGGGACGGCGACGGAGACGGCGATGGGGACGGCGACGGCGATGGGGACGGCGACGGCGATGGGGACGGCGACGGAGACGGCGATGGGGACGGCGACGGCGACGGAGACGGCGATGGCGCAAATCTGCCGCCTGAGGCGAGTGATGACGCTTGGGAAACGGTCGGTAACACCGACTTGGAGGTCACCGATGGGGCGGGGACGGGCAGCATCGTCGTCACCGGCAACGTGCTAGCGAACGACACCGACCCCGACGACGCCCAGAACACGCTGCAGGTCGTCGCCGATGCGGGCATGAGCAGCGGCGGTGGGAGCTACGACATCGCGAGCGACGGCTCTTTCACCTACGAGCCGCCGGCGGGCGTGCGAAACACCACCGATACCTTCACCTACACGGTGCAAGACCCGTCGTCGAACACCGACACGGCCACGGTCACGATCACGATCATCGACCAGATCGTCTACTACGTCGATGCGAGCGCGGAGCCGGGAGGCGACGGCAGGGCGCTCTCTCCTTTGAGCAGCCTGGCGGGGCTGCCCTCCGTGCAAGACTCGATCGTCTTCGTGTTCGACGACGGGGGCTCGGGCACGACGGGGTCGCCCGAGTTCGCCAATGGTGTGCAGCTGCTGGGCGAAGGCGTCGGCCTCACCGTGGGTCCGGTCAACGGAGTCATGCCCACGATCGTCGCGGCGGGCAACCGGCCCACGCTCACCGGCGCCGCGCTCTTGGGCCAAAACAACACCATCCGCGGTCTCAACTACGCCGTCTCCAACGCCCCCTTCGCGCTCTCGGGCGTGTCGGTGGGGGCCTTGCAGATCTCCGACGTGAGCGTGAGTGGGAGCGCCAACGCCGGCGCCTTGAGTTTGGCGAACGGCACCGGGGTTCGCATCGTGCTCGACAGCGTCGACTCGACCGCCGCGCCCGGGGTTGCGGTCAACCTCCAGAACCTCTTCGACACCGGGTCGGAGCCCGTGTTCGAAGTGCTCGGCACGGGGCCCGGCAACGTGGGTGGGACCTTGTCGGCCCCGAGCGGCGTGGGGATCCGGGCGAACCGGGTCGACGGCGTCAGCTTGACGTGGGTCGTCGTCAACGCCAGTTCGGGCCACGGCTTGTACGGCGGGGGCGAAAGCGCAGGCGACTACATCGATGACCTGACGCTCGCAGAGTGCTTTTTCCAGAACACGGGCATCAGCACGGGGGTGGCCGCCGACGGCATTCGCCTGCGCGGCCTCACCGGCACGAACTCGATCGCCGACACCGACACGGGCGGCGGCAGCGGGGCGGGCCTTGATCTCGCCAACAACAGCGGCATCGTCGCCAACTTCCAGGTCACGGGCTCGACGATTCGCGGCGGCAACCCGGCCGTCGCCGGTGGCCCCGGCGGTGATGCACTTCATGTCGAAGCCACGGGGACGGCCCAGATGACGATGCGCGTCAGCAGCT
>JAUIJR010000473.1 GCA_030431075.1 Polyangia bacterium
CAGCTACAAGTGGTCGAAGCTGGTCATCCACGGACACACGCCCGTCAAGGCCGTCGACTTTCGCACCAACCGCATCAACATCGACACGGCCTGCGTCTTCGACCGCACCTTGACCGCGCTCGAGCTGCCCGAAAAACGGATCTACTCCGTCAAGCGACAAGCGCGTAGCCACCACGTCTACTTGCGCGACGCCGACGACCGCCGCGACGCGGTTCGCTTCAAAGGCGCGGTGCCGGTCTACGTGCACAAGGGCGAAGAAGTGGCCGAGTTCGAGACCATCGACTACTCCGAGTTCGGTCTGCTCATGCGCGGCATCATCAGCTTCGATGGGCCCATCCTCGAAAAGGGCCAAGACATCGCGGGCCAGATCGGCTCGCAGGATCACTCGACCGTCGACTTCATGGGCACCGTCTTGCGCATCATGGAGCGCGAGGGCGCATACGAATACGCGGTGCAGCTCAGCTTCGTGAGCGACGCAAAACTCTAACGAGGCTCGAGGCCCGCGCTTGGATCCGATCACCCAAGGGGCCCTCGGCGCCGCGGCGACCCAAGCCCTCGTCGGGCGACGAGTCGGCCGGCGCGCGTGGTGGCTGGGCGCGTGGGGAGGGATGGCCGCCGACCTCGACGTGCTGATCCGCTGGCCCGGCGATCCGATGGTCGCCCTGACCTTTCACCGCCACTTCACGCACAGCCTCGCCTTCATCCCCATCGGCGGCCTTTTGTGCGCGCTGCCCTTTTTGGGTCGCCGCTGGGCCCAAGCCGACCGCCGCGGCCTTCTGCTGGCCACCACCATCGGCTACGCCACGCACGCCCTGCTCGACGCCTTCACCAGCTACGGCACCTTGTTGGGCTGGCCCTTCTCGGACACGCGCGTCGCCTGGAACGTCATCTCGATCATCGACCCGGCCTACACGATCCCCCTGATCGTGGGCGTGATCCTCACCGCCCGCCGCGCCGACATCCGCTTCGCCCGCTGGGCCCTCGCCTTATCCTCGATCTACATGGCCCTGTGCGGCGTGCAGCGCTCCCGCGTGCGTGCGGCCCAAGCCCAGGTGCTCGAGGCGCGCGGCCACCAGCCGAGCGAGCGCTTCACCTTTCCGCTCTTTTTGACCAACCGGCGCTGGCGCTCCCTCTACCGCGTGGGCGACGACTTTCACGCCGACCTCTACGACGTCCCCTGGTTCGGGCCCGTACGCATCTTGCCCGGCCAGACGCACCCCGCCTTCGACCGCGAAGATGCGCCGCCCGAGCTCGACGCCGTCCCCGCCTTTCATGCGAGCTTCGACACCGTCGCCTGGTTCTCGAGCCATCGCATGACCCTCGATCCCATCGAGGGCGGTCATCGCCTCTGCGACCTTCGCTACTCGCGCCAGCCCGAGGGCTTTGCCCCCGTCTTTTGCTGGGAGCTGCTCGACAACGCCGAAGGCCCGCGCGTCGAACAGATGCGCATGAAGATGGGCGCCCGCGATGCGGACGCCCTTTCCAAGACTTTCCCCGGCTTCGGGGATCCGGGCTTTGAAGCCCTCCCCGACTAGCTGCCCAAGTTGGCCCGACGTCGCGTCCGCGCCAGGCCCAGCAAGCCCAGCCCAAAAAGCGCCCAGCCGCCGCGCTCGCGTCCATCGACGCCGCACGCACAACCCGAAGGATCACCGCCCTCGTCGCCAAAGCCCCCGCTGGTCTCGCCGGTGGTGAGCCCCGTGTCGAGGCCGGTGTCGGTGCCGACATCGCTCTCCTCGCCGCCGTCCGTGGTCTCGCCGCCGTCGGTGGTCTCCTCGCCGCCCTCGGTGGTCTCGCCGCCGCTGGTGCCGGCCGGGTCTTCACCGATGCCGATGGTCACCGGGGCCGAGTAAGCCGTGTTGCCCCAGGCGTCTTCGGCGAAGGCCCGCAAGGTGTAGGTCCCCTGCGGGAAGGTCACCGACGAGAAGCGCCACGGCGCGACGACATCTTGGTCGGGCAAGAGCATGCCGTCGATCTCGAGCTGGACGTACTCGATGTAGCCCGAGTCGTCTTGCGCATCGATCTCGATGGCGAGCGTCTGCGGCGCGGTGTCGTAGTAGGCCTGATCGCCCGGCGAGGTGATGCTCACCGTCGGCGGGTTGGTCTCGGCGCTCTGATCGAAGCCGGGCCCACAAGTCTCGGACCAGCCGATCGCGGGCGTGCCCGCACACCAGTCGTTCCACGCGCCCACGGGGTTGGCCCCGGTGGTCGAAAAGTCGCGGCACAAGGGCCCCGGATCCCAGTTGCCCTGCGCGTCGTGACAGGGCGTCACGTCCATGCCCGAGGCCTGCTCGATCCAGGGGATGGCCCCGGCGATCAAGCTGTGCTGTCCCTGCGCCGAGTCGCAGGTGTCGGAGTACTTGACCGAAGCGATGCCCAGCGCGTGCCAGCTGGTGTCGGGGTACTGCACGAAGATCGGCCCCCCCGAGTCGCCCGAGCACACGGTGGCCGAGCCCCCACCGCCGACCCGCACGGTGTTGTTGGCCCAGGTCAGCTGCGAGAGCGTGGTCATGCCCCAGCGCTTGGTGCCGCTGCCCGAGTTGCCGGTGTTGTTGCCGAAACCGACGACGGCGACGCTGCTGCCGTTTTGGATCATGTTCTGCTCGCAGCCCATGACCGCCGGCGTGACCGGGATGTCCATGGGCTCGGGCAACACACAAAAGGCCCAGTCGTTCGAGGGGTTGGTGTAGCCCGGGTTGGTCATGCAGTTGTCGGGCTGCACGACGCGCGCGCTGTTGTAGGTCTCGCCGAATCGCACGCGGGTGTTGTTGGCCCCGCAGTGCGCGGCATAGACGACCACCTGCGGATGGATCAGCGTGCCGGTGCACCACCCGCCGCCGTTCGAGACGTGCACCGCGGTCGGCCACGCGCAGGTCTGCACGTTCTCGCCACCCCAGATCAGCGGGTCGCCGGGCGCATCGGACAGGTCCGGTCCACCGGCGAGCGCCAAGCTCGGCAGGCCAAAGGTCAGCAGTCCAACGAGCCCCTTGAAAAAAGTAGTGCGCATCATCCGTCCCTTGCGCTGGATGCTCGCCAATTCCTGGCAAAACCGCAACGCCAAGGGCGGCAAAGCCACCGAAACTGCATGCCCTCCCGCGCGCGAACGCACCCTACCCGGCTAAGCTCCCGCCATGCGCGCCCCTCGGTGGACCCCCTTTGCCGCCTCTCCCCACGCCCTGGCCCTGGGCGCGTTCGTGCTCGGCGCCTGCTCGACCGTCGCGGTGCAAAGCGCGGCGAGCGAGCCGCCGGCCGAAGCCCGCCCCCAAAACAGCGAGACGATCGCCGCCCTGCCCGCCCCCGAGTCTCCCCAGCCCACGGTGCTCCCCCTGCCCGAGGCGCCGATGCAGATCTCACCCAACGACATGGCGACGATCCAACACCTGGCGCGCGGGCAAAACGCCTACCTCGGCCGCCTGGTCATGAAGCCCGGCGCGGCCGTGCCCGCGCACCGCGACCCCACCGAAGAGTTCATCTTCGTGCTCGAGGGCCAAGGCACGATGACCATCGAAGGTGAGACCCACGAAGTCGAAGCCGGCACCGCGATCTACATGCCCGCCAACGCCGAGGTCAGCTTCCAAAACGGCGACGCCCAGATGATCGCCGTGCAGGTCTTCGCCGGCCCCGAGCCCGCGGCGAAGTACGAAGCCTGGGCCCCGGTGCCGCAGGGCTGAGAGCGCCTTCATTTCTGCTCGGCAGCCCACGGGCGGGATCGTAGGATGTAGCCATGAAGGCTCGCTTGATCTCACTGCTCACCTTGTCCCTCCTCGTCCCGGCGTGTGCCGACGACGCGACCACCAACGAAACCGGAACCGAAAGCACGGACGACGAGTCCTCGGACGAGAGCTCGGAGACGACGTCGGAGAGTTCCGAGACCTCGGGCGATGGTGATGGGGATGGGGACGGCGACGGTGATGGTGATGGCGATGGCGATGGCGATGGCGATGGCGATGGCGACGGCGACGGCGATGGCGATGGCGACGGCGATGGCGATGGCGACGGCGATGGCGACGGGGATGGCGACGGTGACGGGGATGGCGACGGCGACGGCGACGGCGACGGCG
>JAUIJR010000474.1 GCA_030431075.1 Polyangia bacterium
GGGCTACTACTTCGGCGTCGTCAAGCCGAAGGCCGAGGCAGACGCCGCGGCCTTGGCCGAAGCCGAGGCCGCCAAGGAGGCCGAGACCCAAAAAGCGATCGACGAGGCGAAGGCGGCCGCCGAGGCCGCAGCCCTCGCCGCGGCCAACCAGCCGGAGCCGACGGTCAAGCAGCTCGACGCCACCAAACCCAAGGTCAAGATGAGCATCAAGACCGGCGACGTGAAGGCGCAGATCCTCGACGCCGCCGACGGCGCGATCTTCGGTTACACGAACGGTGAGCCGGTCGAGTTCGAGAAGTCCGACGACGCGGTGGCCCTCATCTTGCGGGCCGACGGCTACGAGGACCTGGAGGTCGAGGTCGTGCCCAGCCGCGACAAAGAGTTCGAAAAGACGCTCAAAAAGGAGCGCAAGCGAACCACGACCACGAAAAAGAAAAAGAAGACGACGACCCCGTCGACGACCGGTGGCACCAAGTCCGTGGTCGTAACCACGCCGACGACCACCAAGAAAAAGACGGTCAAGGGCAAGAAGACGGGCGGCCCGGCCGACCTCAAGGACCCCTTCGGCTAGGTCGCCGGACCCATCTGGTCCACAAAGCCCGGGCTGCGACGGCCCGGGCTTTTTCGTGGCCTGAGCCCTCTCAGCCGAGCTCGCTGGGCCGGGGCAGGCCGAGGGCATGCAGGGCCCCCGCGGCCAAAGCCAGCGTGTCCTGGGCCACCCAGGGGGCCGGCTCGCGGGGATTGAAGCGCCAAAAGAGGCTCGGCGCGCGCAGGTGCTGACCGAAGCTCGCCCGCACCGGGAAGCTCTCGAGGCACAGGGCCCAGGCGTCGGCTACGTGATGCATCCAGTCTTCCTGCTCGCCGGTGAAGACGTCGAAGTGGCGTGAGGCGAGGCGACGGTAGCCCGCGCTCGTTTGCGCGGCGCGCATGGCCGCGCAGATGCCCTTGTAGTTTTTGTAGGCGTCTCGGGATCTTACGCGGGCCGGGATGAAGCTTCCCATGAAGCTGTGCAGGCCGAACACGGCGTGCGGACGCAGGCCCTCGACCAACCGACACAAGGCGGCGGTCTCTGGCTCGGAGGCCGGGCCCTCGCCGTAGTAGGTCGCCGCACCAGGCCGACCCGATCCGGAACCGGGGATGGGCCAGCGCCGCTCGCCTTCGGGCAGGGGAAAGTTGCGGTTGAGGTCGACCCCCCTCGCGTTCGCGCGAAGCTCCGCCAGCGCCCCTCGGCCCTCGGCCGACCAGGTCCGGGCGTAGCCGTCGGGGTTCAGGCAGGGGACGACGCCGAGGTTGGCCGCCTCGCGCAGCGCGCCAAAGTGCCCTGCGCCATCGCCGGCGGCCGCCAAGAAGGCGTGGGCCACTTCATGCCCGATGAACTCGGGACCGTGGATGTTCGCCACGACCAGCACCCAGGGCCGCGCCTCGGCATCGCTGGCCCGGGCGGGCAGCCGCGCGAGGGTCAGCGCGCGCGCTTCGACGCTCTCGCCAAAGCGCTCGAGCGAGGCCCCCGCGCGCCCCGCCGTGGCCTCGAAGCGGGCGCGACGCGCCGGCGGAGCGAGGTAGGGGGCGAGCGGTGGGCCGCTCATGGGCTATTCCTCTTCGTCGCTCTTCGAAGCGCTCGCCTCGGTGTCCGATTCGGGGACCGGCACGGGCTGGGCCCGCAAAGTCGGCGCCTCTTGCTCGAGGATGACGACCGTCAGCAGGCGGTCATCGAGTTCGAAACCGGCAAAGGCGCCCTGGAGGGGTTCGACACGCGGCTCGGCCACGCGAAAGACGGTGCTGTCGCTGCGGACCGTCAGGTCGCGCACCGCGCGGCCCCGCAGGCCGGCCCGCGTTTGCAGGAGACCGCGGATATCGGCGGCCTTGCGCCCGTGCTCGCGGCCGACGTTGAGCTCGACGGTGACGAAGACCGCGTCGTTGGCCGAGGCCTCGCGCTCGATGCGGGCGGCCTCTTCTTCGCGGGCCGCTTCGGCGGCGATCGCCGCGTCGTCGGCCGCGCCCGCTTCGGCGAAGTCCTTGATGTCGAACTTGCCGGCCCAGACCTCCCAGAAGTCGTGGTGGGGCGGCGCGGTCAGCTCGGGGGGCGGCGGCGGCGGGTCCTTGCGCTTGCGACGACGACGGCGGCGACGCTTCTTTTTGGGTGGGCCGTCGTCGGCGGTGGCGTCGGCCTTTTCAGAATCGGCCGCCTCCTTGCCGTCCTCCGAGTCGGAGGTGTCCTCGGACTCCTCGCTCTCGTCGGTCTCGGACTCGTCGTCATCCGACTCGTCGTCGCCCTCGTCGTCATCCGAGTCGTCATCGGGGTCCTCGACCTTCTCGAGGACGACCTCGGCACGAAGCTCGTCGAGGACATCGCGGCGTCGGCCCTTCAAGGTCAGATCGCTGAGGGCATCGACGTCTCCGAACTGCTCGCGGACGACCTCGAGTTCGTCGTCGTCGATGTCGATCAAGATGTCGTCTTGGTTCACGCGGTCGGCCGGCGTCTCGCCGCCTTCGACCCACTGCGAGGTGGCCGTCTCGCTGTCTTCGGAGCTGCGGCCACGACCACGGCGACGGCGGCGGCGCTTCTTCTTGCCTTTGCCCTCGTCGTTGGAGTCCTCGTCGGAGTCGCCGTCTTTTGCCTCGTCGGCGCTGGACTCGTCGTCGTTCTTCTTCTTGCGACGACGTCGGCGGCGGCGCTTTTTCTTTTTGCCCTCGCCGTCGGCGCTGGACTCGTCATCCCCGGACTCGGAGTCGGAGTCGGAGTCGGAATCGCTGTCCTCGGCCTCGTTCTCGTCGCTGCCGCTCTCGTCCTCGTCGCGCTTTTTACGACGGCGACGGCGGCGGCGCTTCTTTTTGGGCGCATCGCCTTCGTCGAGCAGGGCCAAGGCGGGGTCGCGCTCGCCCTTCTCGTCGGTGTCCTCGCTGCTGTCCGCACCCTCGCTGGGCTCGGCCAGGATGGCCATCGCGGCGTCGTCGGAGCCCTTGCCCGCCTTCTTTTGCGCCTCGATGATGTCGAGGGCCGATTGGGCCGACTCCATGTCGACGACCGTGGGGGTAGGGGCCTTGTCGTCAGTTTGGTCGTCGGTCTCGCCTTCGGCCTTGGCGTCGGCCTGTGCGCCTTGCACGTCACCGCTCTCGGCTTCGTCGCGGCGACGGCCTCGACGGTTGCGGCGGCGACGTCCCTCGCGGGCGCTGCTTTCGTCGCCCGTGGGGTCGACCCCGGACTCGATCTTGGCGTCCTCGGTGGCCTCGGCCGGTGCGTCGGAACGCGCGTCCCGATCGCCGCGACCGCGGCCCGAGCGCCCGCGCTCACCATCTCGTCCTCGGCTGCGCTCTGTGTCTCGTCCGCGGTCTCGGTCTCGACCGCGACCACGTTCCCGGTCGCGCTCACGGCCACGCCCGCGATCTCGGTCTCGGTCGCGCCGTCCACGGCTGCGGTAGTCGTCGTCGCGGCTCTCGTCCTCGTCCTCGCTCGTGCGGGTGGGCTTGGCCCGGCTCATGGCCTCGGACAGGAGGTGGGCGAGCACGGACTCCCCGCGGGGGTCGCCCACCAGCTGGCGAGCGAGCAAGGTCCACTCGGGCGAGACCGGGTCGGCGAAGCGCTGGGAGACGGCGTCGAGCTTGGTCTCGGTGCGCTGCGCGGCAAGATCAGACTGCGGCGGCAGCTTGCGCTCTTGGAAGTCGAGCGACTTGTAGATCTTCTTGAGAAGATTGAAGTTGCCGATCTCGGTCGCGCCGATCAGGGAGATGGCGATGCCCGGACGTCCTGCGCGACCCGTGCGGCCGGTGCGGTGCACGTAGTTCTCGGCCTGCTCCGGGAAGGAGTAGTTGATGACGTGCGAGACGTGGGAGATGTCGATGCCGCGCGCGGCGATGTCGGTGGCGACCAAAAAGTGCAGCTTGTGGTCGCGCATCTTTTGGAGCACCTGCTCGCGCCGGGCCTGCGAGAGGTCGGAGCTGAGGTCCAGCGCCTCGTAGCCCTCGCGCTTGAGGGCGCCGGCCACGAAGCGGGTCTCTTCGCGGGTGTTGCAAAAGACGATGGAGAAGCCCGGCTGCTCGACCATGATCATG
>JAUIJR010000035.1 GCA_030431075.1 Polyangia bacterium
CGGCCCGAGCCCGACAAGGCCCCGCGCACACTCGCTAGGATGCGCCTCGATGTCCCAGCGCGGCGCGGTGGATCCCTGGCAACCCGGACAATTGCTGGTCGTCGGATTCGACGGAACGGATCGCGTACCGGCCGACTTGGCACAGCGGATCCGCACCGGCCGTGTGGGCGGTGTCATCTTGTTCAAGCGCAATGTCCGAGATCCCGGGCAGCTGCGAACTCTGGTCGCCGAGCTCTATTCCTTGGCGCCGCCCGGGTGTCCACTGATCGTCTCGGTCGACCAAGAAGGCGGGCGAGTGCAGCGCCTGCGCGACCCGTGGACGCAGTGGCCGCCGATGCGCCGCCTCGGCGAAGCTGGGGATGCCGCGCAAAGCGAGGCGCTCGGGCAGGCGCTGGCCCGTGAGCTGCTCGAGTGCGGCTTTACACTCGACTTCGCGCCGGTGGTCGACGTCGACTCGAACCCGGCGAACCCGGTCATCGGGGATCGCAGCTTCGGGCGCGACCCAGAGCTGGTCGCCATGCACGCGGCCGCGCTCGTTCGCGGGCTGCAGGGGGCCGGCGTGGCCGCTTGTGCCAAGCACTTCCCCGGACACGGCGACACCTCGGTCGACTCCCACCTGGACCTGCCGCGCATCGATCACGACTTGGATCGCCTGCGCCGCCTCGAGTTGCCGCCCTTCGCCGCCATGGTCGAGGCCGAAGTCGCGTCGCTCATGAGCGCGCACGTGCTCTTTCCCAAGCTCGACGCCAAGCGCCCCGGGACCTTCTCGCCGGCGGTGATGCGACTGCTGCGCGAGGAGCTCGGCTACGCGGGGCTCGTCTTTACCGACGACCTCGAGATGGGGGCCATCGCCAAGCACTGGGGGCCGCGCGACCGGGCCATCTTGCCGCTCGAGGCGGGCTGCGATGCGCTGCTGGTCTGTCACCAGGCGGACTTGCGCGACGAGATGCTCGGCGTACTCGAGCGCGCGCCCGATGCCCTGGTCGAAGCGAGCCTCGAGCGCATGATCGCCTTCAAGCGCAAGTGGGCACGATCCGCGCTGGACCCGGTGGCGAGCGGTCCACCCTACCCGGAGCACCGGGAGCTCGCCGCGCGCCTGGCCGGCGAGTAGACGCGCAGCTCAATCGCCGCGGGCCAGCGCGTTGATGCGCACGGCGTCGGCGACGAAGTGGGCGAGCCCGGGCCGAACCGCGTCGAAGGTCGCGGTGAAGCGGGGGTCTTCGACGTAGAGCTCGGCCACCTGCGCGTGCATCTCCCGCGAGCAGGGGTAGTAGCGCGCGTCGATGTGCAGTCGGTAGCGCTCGGCGAGCGCGAGGACGGCGTCGGCGTCCGGCGGATCTCCGGCGGCGAGGCGCGCGGCGAAGTCGGCCAAGATGGCATCGCCCTCGCCTTTGATCTCTCGCCAGTCGCGCTCGTCGTAGGCGGCCGTGCGTCGCGTGGACTCCGCGAAGGCGTCCGTCTGCCCCCAGCGGGCCTCGACCTCGACTTCGTGCGCGGCCGGGTCGAAGCCATCGAAGATGGAGGCGAGATCGAGGGGCGAGACCTCGTCCGCGAGCGCGGCCAAGCTGCGATCGATGGCCGCGATCATGGCGTGGGTCTCTTCAACCAGCTCGGTCAGCGAAGCGCGCTGGGTCTCGAGAGCGAGGCGCATGTCGTAGTCGGGGGCGTCGAGCTGCGCTTTGATCGCCTCGAGGCCGAAGCCGAGCTCGCGCTGCGCCCGGATCTGTTGCAAGCGCAGGATGTCCGCGTGCCGCAAGGCGCGGACGGTCAGCTTGGCCGCGCGGGCGACCTCACTGATCTTGTAGAGGGCTTCCTCGTCGTGCATGCCCACACCATGCGGCCTGCCCTCGCGAGAGGGTCAAGCGGGCCGGCCTACCTTTTTGGGGCCAGGTTTGGGGCGCGGCCGGGCCGCGCGGCTCAGCCCTTCTTTTCGCGGCTGAGCTCGAGGGAGTGGTCCTCGTCCTTGCTGGTCTTCTTCTTGGCCTTTCGGACCTTGGGGAAGGAGCCCCAGCTGAAGAGATCGTCGCGGTCGACCTTGGTGATCTTGGCGACCTCGCCGAGGGCCTTCATGTCGATCTTCTCCTCGTTGCCGAGGATCGAGATGATGACCGGCGCCTTGTCGAGCTCGTCGGCGAAGCCCTGCAAGGCGGCATCGTCGACCTTGGTCACGGCCTCGCGCAGGGCCGGCCGGGGGTCGCCGGCGTCGCCGCGGTCGAACCAGCTCGAGACCCAGTAGACGATGAAGCGGGGCTCGACGCGGCTCGAGCGGTACTCCTGCTCGAGGGACTCGCGGGCCTCTTTGACGCGCGCGGCGTCGAGGGGCTTGGTCACCACCAACTCCAAAAAGACCTTCAGCGCCTCGACCGTCTTGTCGGACTGCGTATCCATCGAGCCGGCGAAGGCCCAGTCGTCGCCCTTGTAGTCGCCGTCGCCGACCCAGCCGCGGGCGAAGTAGGCCAAGCCGCGCGCCTCGCGGATCTCTTGGAAGATGATCGAGGCCATGCCCCCGCCGAAGTACTCGGCGAGCAGACGGGCATGCGGGCGCTCGGCGTCGTCACGGGCGCCCAGCGGGATGCCGATCCCGACCGAGGACTTGGCCACGTCGCGCCCCAAAAAGTAGATCTTGGTGCCGCGTTGCTTGCGGTAGCGCTGGCCTCGCGGCTCGGGGACCTTCTTGTGCTTGGTGCCGAGCTCCAGTCCGTCTTTGACGTCGGCGTGGGCGCGCGGCCCGAAGTACATCGTCCTGTGCGCGTAGTTGGGCACGCCTTGGACGAGCTTTTTCAGCGTGCTGACCTTGGCCCCTTGCAAGGCGCGGTTGCTCGGCTCGGCGAGCAGCTCGCTCTCTTTGCCGTACATGGCGTACTCGCGCAGCGCGAAGCCCAGCCAGCGCGGGTCGTCGAAGTGGTCGCGCCGCTCGCTGATCATGTTGTCGACCATGGCGTCGAGTTGGTCTTGCTCGAGCACGGGGCTCTCGAACCACTCGTTCATCATGCGCAGGGTCTCGCCCATGTGCTCGTCGATGCCGGTGACGGTGATCGAAGACTCGTCGGCGCCACAGCCAAAGGAGATCGAGCTGCCCAGCCCGAAGAGCTTTTTTTGCCAGGCCTCGGCGTCGAGCTCGCCGGCACCGGACTTGTCGAGCAGGTCGAAGGCGGTGCACAGCAAGGCCGCGTCCCGCGAGCCACGCTCGTAGCTGTAGACCACCGTGAACAGATCGTTGGCTTCGTTCTTGGCCGTGATGAGGTCGCCGGCTTCGAGCGTGTCCTTGACGTAGTGCTTGCCGTCGACGAGCCAGTCGGGCTCGAGCTGCTCGGTGGGCATCTGCATGACCGCGTCGGCGAAGGGGCTGCGCCGGGTGTTGTCGATGTCCACCGGGGTGATGACGGGCTTGTCGATCTTCGGCAGGTCCGGCTTGCCGCGCTTGCGCAGCACGACCACGCGGTCGTTGCCCAGGTACTTTTGGGCGACCTCGACCACGTCTTCGCGGGTCACCTCGCGCACGGCCTTGTCGTGGGCGAGCACCTCGCTCCACTCCATGCGGTTGATGAAGGCGTCCTGCATCTTGGCCACGCGGGCCTGCGCGAACTCGAGGGACTGCTTTTCGCGCACGAGGGTCTGCAGCACGACGGCGTCGACGTCGCTTTGCTCGAAGGCGCCGGAGTGCAGTTCGTCGAGCACGCCCATGAGCAGACGCTCGACCTCGTCGAGGCTCTGGCCGTCGCGGGCGGTGGCGTGCATCTCGAACCAGCCGGCCTCGTGCAGGGTGTTGTGGCTGGAGCCGGCGTCGGGGACCCGCTGCGTGAGCTCGAGCTCGGTGTTGAGCAAGCCGGTGCTCGCGTTGTCCATCAGCCAGTCCATGACCTCGAGGGCCGCGGCGTCCTTGTGCGAGGCGGCGACGGTGGGCCAGGCGATGTAGACCGACTGCTCGCCTTCGGCCGTGACGACGACCTCTTTGCGACCCTCGGGCTTGTCGAACTTGCCGGGCGCGGGCGCTTCGAGGGCCTTGGCCTCGAGCTGCCCCAAGCTGGCCTCGAGGACCGGCAAGGCGGTCTCGGCATCGATGTCGCCGGCCAAGACGATGGCCATGTTGTTGGGCGCGTACCAGCGGTCGAAGTAGGCCACCATGTCGCCGTAGGCCGGCACCTTGAGGTGCTCGACCTCGCCGATGGTCGTCTGCGTTCCGTAGGGGTGAGCGGGGAACAAGCCGCCGAGCATCGCCTCGTACACGCTGCGAAAGGGGCTGTCCAAGCTGCGGTTCTTCTCCTCGTAGACCGCCTCTAGCTCGGGATAAAAGAGTCGGAAGACCGGGTCGGCGAAGCGCTCGGCTTCGACCTTGGCCCAGGCCGTGAATCGGTTGGCCGGGATGTCGGCGACGTAGACGGTCTGGTCGAAGCTGGTGAAGGCGTTCAGGCCCTCGACGCCCATCGCCCCGTAGAGGCGACTGAGCTCGTTGGGCACCGCGAACTCGGCCGAGGCCTGGGTCGCCGCGTCGATCTTGGCGAAGATGGCCTTGCGCGCCTCTTCGCCCTCGGCCGCGCGCAGCTCGTCGTAGAGCTTCGCGATCTCGTCGATGTGGGCTGCCTCTTTTTCGTGGTCGAGGGTGCCCAGCTCGTCGGTCCCCTTGAAGAGCATGTGCTCGAGGTAGTGGGCCAAGCCGGTGCTGTTGGCCGGGTCGTTGCGCGAGCCGGTGCGCACGGCCACCCACGCCGAGATCCGCGGCTTTTGGCGATCGGTCGAGATGTAGACCGTCATGCCGTTCGAGAGACGGTGCACGGTGACGCCCATGCCGTCGCCCTCGAGCGGGCTGTCGACCGTGCCGGGCAAGTTCGAGGCCGACAAGATGGCCTCGAGCGGGGACTCGGCCGGAGCGGCGGGCGGGGGCGCTTCGGGTTGGGCCGGCGGGGGCGTGTCCGTCTTGACGCAGGCCGCCAAACACAGGGCCACGGTCAGCGCCGAGCTGAGGACGGGACGGGGCACGCGGGGGGCGGCGAAGCGGGTCGATCGCATGCGTGGCGAGTAACAAGTGCGCTGAGGCCGCGCAAGCGCGGAAGACCCCGAACTCGCCACCGCGCGGGGATCCACTGCGAGCCGGTCGGCGGGCCGGAGCTACGCCTTCGCCGACTCGCGACGCGTACGCAGCCAGCTCTCGAGGGCCAAGGCCAAGGCCGCGAGGGCCAACAAGAGGCGCCACTGCGGCCGCTGCCCCTCGACGGGGACCGCGTCGTCGAGTTCCACGTGAGGAATCGGCTGCGTGCGAGTGTCGCTCTCGGAGGGATCGACGGCGACCACGAAGCGGCGTGCGTCGGCTTCGAGCTCACCCTCGCCCGACTCACGGCCCGCGGGCCGGGCCCGGTAGAGGCCGACTTGGCGCGTGTCGCTGAAGCGCGAGGCGTCGCCGGGCTCCCGGGCGGCAGCGACCGGACGCTCGACACCGTCGGGGGCGCGCACGACCCAGTCTCGACTGCCCTCGAGCTCGACCGCGTCGCCCACCCAGTGCAGCTCTTCGCTGGCCGCTCCGGCGCGCCCGGCCAACCAGCGCACCATCTGATCGACCAGCGGCACGAAGCCGGCACGCAGGGCCAGGTCCGACCAGTCGCGGTCCAAGCTGGTGGTGCTCAGGGCGACGCGACCTCGGCCAAATCGCCGGGTTATCAGGGCCGGTGCGCCCGAGGCGAAGGAGAGCGCCAAGTCGGTGTCGCGCGAGGCGTCGGGCTCGAGCAAGAAGAGCCGACGCGTGCGCGTGGAGGCCAGATCGAGATCTTCGCTTTGCCCGGCGAAGGCCGGATGCGAAAGGTGCGTCGGCGCGAGGCCCTCGACGCGCGCCTCGCTGCGGCCCGGGGCGGTGCCGGCGAAGCTCGGTCCGCGCAAGCGCAGCGGCAAGAGCTCGCCCAGGGCCGTGTTGTAGGCCTGGGTCTCGACGCGATCGCCCACGCTGATCCACAAGCCCATGCCCGCTTCGACCCGGGCTTGCAAGGCGCGCGCGAGGGGGGCGTCGGGGGCAGGGACGTTGGCGAGCACCAGCAAGTCGATGTCCTCGAGGGGCTCGCGTCCCGCCGCCTCGGCTTCGCTCACGGCGGCGGCGAGTTGCTCGGGAGCCCAGCCGCGCACACGGATCCGCCCGGCCGGGTCGGCCGCTCGGATCGCGGTGACCAAAAAGTAGACCTCGTCGAACTCGCGGCGCTCGGAGGGGTCGCCGTTGACGACGGCGATGCGGGTCGCCGACTCCGCGTCGAGCCAAAGGTCGCGGCGGTCGTCGATGGGCAGGGCATCGTCGAGGCCCTCGAGGCGCAAGGTCGCGGCCGCGGCGGGGGACTCGCCCATCAAGGTGTGGGTGAACTCGACCTCCTGCACCGCGTCGGGGGCCAAGCCGACCTGCGTACGCGCTTCTTCGCGGCCATCGATCTCGAGCACGAGCTCGACTTGGATCTCGTCGCGGCCGGCGTGGCGCTGCACGGGGACCTTGATGCGAAGCGCGCGGGGGTCGAGCTCGGGCGCGGGGGTCCAGCTCGGCACGCCGAGGCCGACATGTTCGACCGGGGTCTCGCTCGCGCCGACCTCGATGGGGATCAAGGCGATCTCACCGGGGAGGGTCGCCGGCAAAGAGGGGAGACCGCCGGCCGTCGCATCCGAGAGGGCATAGACCACGCGGGGGCGTCCCTTCTCCGGACCCAAGGTGGCGATCGCCCGGTCGAGGGCGTCGGCCAGCGGGTGGGCGTGCGGCACGGCCTTGGCGTCGAGCCACGCGGCGAGGGCCTCGACGCGCGCCCCTTGGGGCAGGTCGAGGGCGTCTTCGCGGCCATGGGGGTCGCTGGTGATCCACGCGACCCGGCTGCCCGGCGCCAAGGCGGCGTCGATCTCCCGCGCGCGCTCGACCGCTTCGTCGAGGGCGCGCGTGCCTTCGACGCGCAGCCGCATGCTGGCCGAGTCGTCGAGGATGATGACCGCGTCGTGCGTCGCGCCGTAGACGGTGACCTGGGCCGGCGCGCGCACGAAGGGGCGAGCCAAGGCGGTCACGAGCGCCGCCAAGATCAAAAGTCGCAACCACAACAAGGGGCGGTCGCGCAGCTGACGTCGACGGGCCACGCGCGGCTCGGAGGCGTCCAAGAAGCGCGTGGCCGCAAAGGGGATCCGTCGCGCCTCACGCCGGCCGAGCAGATGCGCGAGGATCGGCAGGGCCAAGCCGAGCAAGCCCAGCAACATCCACGGGCTGGCGAAGTTCATCGGCGCGCGCCTCCCCCTGCGCCGCGGCCTTCGCTGGCATCGCGGGCGGCGAGGCGGTCGAGCAACTCGACGAAGGCCGGCGCGAGGGGCCGGCCGGCGATGGCGCGCAGATGCACGATGCCGCGCCGCTCGCAGTGGCGGTGCACGGCCTCGAGGTGGGCCGCAAAGCGTTCGAGGTAGCGCGCACGCAGGCTGCCGCCGGTGGCCTCGATCTCCGGGCGCTGCGATTGAAGGTCGATGAAGCGCAGCACCTCGTCGCCCTCCCACGGAAAGTCGAGCTCGTCGGCGTGGAGGGTCTGCACCAAGGTGACGATGTGGCCGCGGGCGGCGAAGGCCGCGAGGGCGTCGAGGATGGCCTCGATGGCGCGCTCGGGGTCCTCCTCTTCGCCGGAGGCGCGCGGCCCAAAGCTGGGCTCGATCAGATCGCTGAAGACCACCAAGCTGCTCGGGCGTCGCAAACCCACGGCGAAGGCCTCGAGCGCGCCCCGCCAATCGAAGCGCTCGCGGCCTTGCATGGTGTCGAGCGCGTCGACCAAGGCCGCCTTGCGCTCGAGTCGCGCGGAAGGCTCGGCCGCCCGGGCGTCGAGGCCCGCGTCGCCGGAGCACACGAAGGCCAAGGGATCGCGGCGCCGTTGGGCCATGTGGGCCAAAGACGCGCCGAAGGCCCGCGCCACGTCGAGCTTGCTCACCCCCTCGGGCGTGCCGGGGTAGCGCATGCCGGCGTTGTCGTCGAAGAGCAAGGCCAAGGCGAAGGCTTCTTCGGACTCGCTGCGGCGCACGACCAGACGTTCGCGCCGGGCGACGGCGCGCCAGTCGAGCTGACGCAGATCATCGCCGGGGATGTAGGCGCGGTGTTCGAGAAAGTCGTGGCCACTGCCGGGCCGACGGCTGCGGTGCGCGCCATGACGGCCACCGGTGATCGCCCGCCCGAGCTCGAGTTCGCGGCTGCGCACCAGGCCGAGCAGCTCTTCGGGCACCAAGCCGAGCAGGTCTCCCGGCGAGTTGGCGTGGCGGCGTGTCGCCATCAGCTCGCGCCCGCGGGCACGGATCGCAGCACCTCGTCGAGGATCTCGTCGATGCCGACGCCCCGGCTCTGCGCGGCAAAAGAGGGCACCAGGCGGTGACGCAAGACGGCGGTGGCCAGCTGACGCAGGTCGTCGACGCGAACGGCGGGGCGGCCATCCAAGGCGGCGCGGGCTTGGGCCGCGCGCACCAGCTGCTGCCCGGCGCGGGGTCCGGCGCCAAAGCGAAGCAGCTCGCGTACGCCCGTCGGGCACCGCTCGTCCTCGGGTCGGGTCGCGCGCAGGATCTCGACGACGTGGCCCAAGACCGACTCGGGCACGGGCACCCGCGCGACGAGTCGCTGGTGGGCCATGAGCTCGGCGGGGGAGAGCACCGCTTGGAGCTCAGGGCTCTCGCTCAAGCCGAGGGCGACGATCTTCTTTTCGTCCTCGGGATCCGGGTAGGCCACGCGGATCTGAAGCATGAAGCGATCGAGCTGCGCTTCGGGAAGCGGGTAGGTGCCTTCTTGCTCGATCGGGTTTTGCGTGGCGAAGACCAAAAAGGGCTCGGGCAGGGCGTGGGTCTTGCCGCCGGCGCTGACGCGTCCTTCTTGCATGGCCTGCAGCAAGGCGGCTTGGGTCTTCGGCGGGGTCCGGTTGATCTCGTCGGCCAACAACAAGTTGGTGAAGATCGGGCCGGCCACGAAGCGAAAGCGTCGCGTCCGGGTCTCGGGGTCCTCTTCGAGGATCTCCGAGCCGGTGATGTCGCTGGGCATCAGGTCGGGCGTGAACTGGATGCGTCCGAACTCGAGGTCCATGGCGTCGGCGACGCTCGAGACCAAGAGGGTCTTGGCCAGACCGGGCACGCCGACGAGCAGGGCGTGCCCGCGGGCGAACAAGGCGATGAGCAGGTGGTCGACCACCTCGCGCTGGCCGACGATGCGGCGCCCGATCTGCTCGATCAAGGCGGTGTGCGCGCGGGCGAGGCCGGCGAGCGCTTCTCGGTCGTCGTGGAGGTTGATGGGGGCTTCGCTCACGCCGGGGGGACCTTCGGGATCGGCGGGGAGGGGGCTCACCGTCGCCGCGCTGCGGGGCTTTCGCCTCCGCGAACGAGCGTAGGTATAGCCCCCGAAGCGACGCCTGACCATGTCGCGGGCCTAGGCGCGGGGCCCGGCGCGGTCTCCTATGATAAAAATACGCGAAATGCCGTGTAATATTACCCGTTGACCTCGACGTACCGCTGGTACAAGTTCAACGAGCCCGTTTTGGGCAGGAAGTTTCTACGGAGAAAAACGAAACAATGGCCACCTTCAACGAGGTCATCTCTCGGGTCAAGTCCGAGATTCAGGAGATCGGAGTCGACGAGACCCACGCGCGTCTCGACGCGGCCAAAGGCGACGCCGCCAAGGCGCCGGTGATCGTCGATGTGCGCGAGCGCGACGAGTACGAGCAGGGCTTCATCGGCGGCGCCGAGTGGATCCCGCGCGGCTTTTTGGAGCTGAAGATCGAAGACGTCGCGCCCGAGCGTGACCGCCCGGTCATCTTGTACTGCGCCGGCGGCGTGCGCTCGGCCCTCGCGGCCCGCTCCTTGGTGGAGATGGGCTACAGCGACGTGAGCTCGATGGCCGGCGGCTTTCGAGCGTGGAAGAACAAGGGCCTCGCCTTCGATCGCCCGCGCGTGCTCAGCCCCGAGCAGCTCAAGCGCTACAGCCGGCACATCATGTTGCCGGAGGTCGGCGAAGAGGGCCAAGGCAAGCTGCTCGACGCCAAGGTGCTCTTTTTGGGCGCGGGTGGGCTCGGCTCGCCTTCGGCCCTGTACCTGGCCGCGGCCGGCGTGGGCACGATCGGCATCGTCGACGACGACGTGGTCGACGAGTCGAACCTGCAACGTCAGGTCATCCACAACCGTGAGCGCTTGGGCATGCCCAAAGCGGAGTCGGCGCGAAAGACTCTCCAGCTGCTCAACTCCGACGTCAACGTCATCACCCACGAGACGCGACTCGACAGCTCCAACATCATGGAGATCCTGTCGCAGTACGACATGGTCGTGGACGGCGCCGACAACTTCCCGACCCGCTACCTTCTCAACGACGCGGCCCTCAAGCTGGGCAAGCCCGTGGTCCACGCTTCGATCTTCCGCTTCGAAGGTCAGGTCACGACCTTCTTGCCGGACGAAGGGCCCTGCTACCGCTGCTTGTATCCGGAGCCCCCGCCGGCCGGCATGGCGCCGAGCTGCCAAGAGGCCGGCGTGCTCGGTGTGCTCCCCGGCATGATCGGGACCATCCAGGCCAACGAGGCCCTCAAGCTGATCTTGGGCGTGGGCAAGAGCTTGTCCGGGCGCTTTTTGGTCATCGACGCCCTCGGGACCAACTACCGCCAGCTCAAGCTGCGCAAGGACCCGAAGTGCGTCGTGTGCAGCAAGCCCCGCGAGGAGATCGAGCTGATCGACTACGAGGCTTTTTGCAGCGTGGACCTGTAGTTCTTGGCCGAGCGCGTCGACGCCGCCGGGGTCCGCCTCGGCGGCGTTTTCGTGTCGGCGGGGCCGCGATACACTGAGCCATGGCTCGCCGCTTCCCGCGTACATCCGCTTCGCTTCTCGTGGCGGCCGTCGTGGGCATCGGGAGTGGTTCGTGCGGTCGCTCGGAAGTTCGATGGACTTACGAAAGCTGCGCCCAATCGCGGCGCCCGACGGGCGGGAGCCTCGGCCAAAGCGCGCTGGTCCGGGCGGACACCGAGCTGTGGGCCAAGCGCAGCAAGGACTTTGGTCTCGGTGTGCTCCCCAAACAGCTGCCCGCCGGTGACCTTCGCATGCGGGTGTGGCACTCGACGCGCTTCGACCTCGTCGAGACGGGGCTCGAGCTGCGACGCGAAGGCGGCCGCTGGTCGGCGTGGCGCTACGACCAAGTCGACGCGACGGACCGTGTCTGCCCCGAGCTGCGCAGCGGTGCCGGCTCGCACATGTGTGCGCGGCGCGTGGAGCTTCCCTCGCACTGGCCGCGCGTGTGGGATGCGCTGGTGTGGGTCGGACTCACCGAGCTCGAAGGCGATGCCTGGCTCGACGGCGAACGATTGCGCGAGCCCGTGGCGGGCTGGTGGTTCGTCGAGATGGTCGAAGGCTCGCGGCAACACGCCTACGCCTTCTCCGACCCCGAAGGCGAGGCCTGTCGGCAATCCGAAGCCTTCGCCCGCGGCCTCAATTTGCTGGGCCGCGAGCTGGGCTTCGGCCCGGTCAAGGGCTGAGCCCTACTTCTTCGCCGCGTCCGCCTCGGGCTTCGCTTTGCCCTTGGCGGGGCTGCCGGCCGGGGCGCGCAGGTCGAAGTCGACCATCATGTCTTCGAGCGCGATCTTCTTTTCGAGGCGCTGCGAGTTGAGCTCGACGATCTCGCGGCCGATCTTGTCGGCCTCGCGGGTGAACTCGTCGAGGCGCTTGTTGAGCTTGTCGCGCAGGTTGCCGGCGCGCGGGTCTTTCTTGATCGCTTCGAGGTTGCGCCGGGTCTCCTCGGCGCGGCGGTCGAGCTCGACTTGCTGGCGCTGCAGACCGTCGATGAGGGTGTCGATGCGGCCGATCTCGCGGCGGGCGTCGACGATGGGCTGAAGCTTCTCGCGGTCGGCCTTGGTCAGCCAGGTCGCTTTGAGCAGCTCGTCGAGCAGCTTCTCGGAGCGGCCGTCCCAGATGCTCAAGGTGATGTTCGAGGGGGTCTCCTCGACGACGTCGAGGTTGGCCGAGCGCTTGCCGTCGGCGATCGGGATCGGGATGAGGTAGGCGCCTTCGAGATCCTCGGTGCCGGGCGGACGCTCGGCGAGCTCGTAGTTGCCCCCGGAGCGTCCGTGGCGCACGAGCACCTCGCTGATCTGCACGTTGGGCTGCACGCGGACCTCGTAGTGGGTGGTGCTGCGGTAGAAGCTCTCGGCTTCGAGCACGCCACGCACGATGCGGGTGAGGTGCAGCTCTTGGCCGCTGCTGCGCTGGGTCGAAGTCACCATCACGCCGGGCTCCACGGCGAAGGGGATGGTGACGCTCGCGCCGGCGCCGACGGTCTCCGAGAGGCCCTCGCCCACGAAGCTTCCGCCCGAGTAGATGCTGATGGGGCCAGGCTCGAGCACGTACTCGCTGGTGTTCTTGAAGCGCACCACGCGGTAGGGGTTCGACTCGTAGCCGCTGCCGGCCCCGCCGGGCTTGTACAAGAAGGTCTCGGCCGCTTCGACTTGGGCGTTGAGCAGCGCCACCATCGTGGAGGTGCCGTCGGGCACGGTGACGCGCTCGCCGAGGTCGGTCTGCGTCAAGCCGGTGACCTGCTTGGCGCGCGCGTTGGCGGCCGTGCTGCGGCGAAGCGAGTCGAGGTCCAAGGCGGGACCCGCCTCGGCGTCATCGCCGTAGTAGGCGCTCTCGTCCATGTCGACGTCACGCGCATAGCTCGACTTTCCTTTGGCCTCCTTTTTCGAGGCCGTGCTGCGCGAGGCCGCGGGCGCCGCTGCGGGCGGCGGCGGGGCCATGCCACCACCACCACGGCCGACGCCGGACAAGCCGAGGCCGCCCTCGCCGGACATCATCCCGTCCATGGCCGCCATGTCGGCCTCCTCCATCTCGTCCATCGGCATGGGCTCCATCTCGGGCTCGGGGGCGTAGCTGGTCTCCCCCACGGAGACCCGTGCCCGCTTGCGAACGCCGGCCGCCGTCAGGTCGCTGCGCTCCACCTCGCGCGGTGTATGAAGGTCGTAGCGAAAGGCGATCGGCGCGCCGCTGGTCAGGCTCATGCGAACCTTTCGCCAGTCTTCGCCGGAGATGTTGTCGACCACCGCCCAGCCTTGCAAGAGCGCCTGGCCCTTGCCCGAGCTCGGCAGCACGACGCGGTAGGTCGGCTTCCACATCGGGGCCGAGACGACGTAGCTGACCATGAGGTCGTGAGTCTTGGCGCCGATCAGTCGGATGTCGACGTCGACTTGCTGGAACATGCCCTCGCCGGCCGAGGCGTCGAGGTTGCGATGAAGCTGCATGGCGAGGTCGCCGTTGCGCAGCTGCACGCCCCGCACTTTCGACAGCCGGACGGTCTTCATGTCCTTGCCGTCGAGCACCGTGACCTTCCAGTCGTAGCTTTGTCCCTCGGGCGCGGGCACGGAGTTGCTGCGCTCGGGGTCCGGCTCGTTGACGGTGCGCTCCACCATCACGATGCGACCGCGGATCTGGCCCCGCGTGGTCTGCAAGGTGACCTCGCTACCGCGCATGGCGTCGAGGACCTGGGCGAGCGATCCGCGCCCCGGCCCGAGCACGTCGAGCGCGGCGCTGGCCCAGCTTTGCGCGTCGAGCGGCATCGAGACGCTGACGGCCTGTCCGTCTTGGTCGACGACGGTGAGGCTCTTGAGCAGGTCGTCGACCTGATCTTTGCGCACACGCAGCCGCAAAATGTCGCCCTCGACCTCGCCGCGTCGCTCGAAGTAGCCCACGCCGTTGCGGTAGAGCACCACGCGATCCAGGGCCAGGGACTCGTCGACGGCTGGGTAGCGCGTGCGGGCGTCTCCGCAGGCGATCGAGAGCAAAGGGGCGAGCAAGAGGGGAAGCACACGGCGCTTCATGGCGCGCCCAACATAGAGGACTGGCGGGCCAGCCGCCACGTCTACGCACGATGTTTGATCTCGGCCGGGGGGACTCTTAGGATCCGGGTATGGATTGGTCGTTTTGGCTCGACGAAGAAGCTTCGGCACCTGGAGCGAAGCGCAGCTTGGCTCACCGAAGCCGAGGGACCGCCTTGGGACTCGGTGTGCTTTTGACCTTGTCGCTCGGCTGCAGCTTCGACGCGGGCGGCCAAGGTGAGACTTCGGATGATGAGAGCTCGGAGAGTTCGGACAGCTCGGAGTCGCAAGGCGATGAAGAGTCGTCGGCCTCGAGCGAGTCGAGTTCGTCGGAGGAGACGACGAGCGAAGGAGACGGCGACGGAGATGGCGATGGAGATGGAGATGGCGACGGAGATGGAGATGGCGATGGCGATGGCGATGGAGATGGCGACGGAGATGGAGATGGCGACGGCGATGGCGACGGAGACGGAGATGGAGACGGAGATGGAGACGGAGATGGAGACGGAGACGGAGACGGAGATGGAGACGGCGATGGCGATGGAGACGGCGATGGCGATGGAGACGGAGACGGCGACGGAGATGGCGATGGCGGGAACACCGAGCCCTACGGTCAATGCCCGGGCCTGAGCGACGACGAGTGCATGCCGCAGGAGTTCTGTGCCTTCGACGGCGGCGACGGCTGGCAGGCCTGCACTCGCTTGTGCAACAACGACAACGACTGCCCCGAATTCATGGGCGTCAAAGCCAGCTGCGAAGACAGCGGCAGCTACAAGGCCTGCGCGATCCCCTGCGCCTTCATCACGAGCAACTGCCCCGGCTCGATGGAGTGCTTCGGCGGTTGGTTCAGCGACTTTTGCGCTTACCCGGACTGAGGGACAAAGGGGTAGGCCTTCACGCGCGGGGGGACTCGCGCGCGATACGATCGACCAGCGCGAGCAAGGTGGGGATCCGGTGCGGGCCATCCATGGACGCGATCCAGTCCGCGGCCCGCGAGTTCGAGACGCCGAGGGCAGTCACGAACAGTGGTCTCGTGCTCTCTCCGCGCCGCAGCTCAGCGGAGCTCGTGTCGTCGTGAAAGCGGTTCTTCGAGACGCCAACCACGGTCGGCGATCCGGGCCAGCTCGCGCGGAGGTGAGCGCCCAGACCAGGGCGCCCTCCCGGTAGTTGCGCATAGCCATCGACGACCAGCGTGTCGACGGGCTCGGGCAGACCCTCGAGCAGCGCCAACAAACAGGGGAGCTCCCGTCGGAAGAACTGCCCGGGTCGGTAGGGGGCGACCGGGCGGACGCGCGCGCGATGGACCCACGCGGGACTGGGATCCGACCAGGATGCGAAGCTGACGGCCGCGGCGTAGCCGGTGTCCTCTTCGTAGTGCACGTCGAGCGCCAAGATGCGTGCCATGGTTTCGACTTCGCGGGCTGCGCGGGCCGAAAATGGTAGCCTAGTCGCGGATGTCGGCTCCCTCCGATGCGCTCGGCGATGCGCTGGGCAGCTGCCCGCACTGCGGCGAAGTCCACGGGGAGGCGATCCTCAAATGTCCGAACACGGACCGGCCCTTGCCGCTCGAGGGGCGCATCTTGGCCGGGAAGTTTCGTTTTCGCCGCGAGCTCGGCGTGGGTGGCATGGCCAGCGTGTGGCTCGCCGTCAACGAGAAGCTCGACCGCGAAGTTGCGATCAAGCTCTTGCGCAGCGAGGTGACCAAGAACCGCGAGGCCGTCGAGCGCTTCTTGAGCGAGGCCAGAGCGGCCGCCCGGATCGGCAGCGAGCACATCGCCGACGTCTACGACGTGGGCGAAGGTCCACTCGGTCCCTTCATCGTGATGGAGGCCCTGGTCGGCCACGACCTCGCCGAGCTGCTCGCCGAGCGTGAGGCCCTCGGCCCCGAAGAGCTGATCCCGATCATCTTGGACGTGCTCGACGCCTTGGGGGCGGCGCACGACGCCGGGATCGTCCACCGCGACCTCAAGCCGGGGAACATCTTTCTGCACTACCCCTTGCCGGGGCGGCCCAACACCAAGTTGATGGACTTCGGGGTCTCGAAGTTCCTCGACGGCTCGGGACCCGTGCACACCCGCGAGGGCATCTTGCTCGGGACGCCCGAGTACATGGCCCCCGAGCAGCTCAAGGGCGCGGCCAACATGGACACGCGCGCCGACATCTTCTCGACCGGGGCCGTCATGTACCGGGCTTTGACCGGCCACTTCGTCTTCGAGGGCGAGAGCATGGCCGAGGTGCTCGTCAACATGTCCAAAGGCGAGCTGGTGCCCGTCGACGAGCGCGTGCCCGACCTGCCGCCGAGCTTCGTGGCCGTCGTGCACAAGGCCTTGGCCATCAAGCCCGAGGATCGCTACGCCAGCGCGCACGAGATGGCGCAGGCGCTGATCGAGGTGCGCGACGCCCTTTATCCCGACAATGACGCGGCGGCCAGTCGCAGCGAGGCCGACGCGACCGACGCTCTCTTGGCGCTGAGCGCCCAGTCGGCCGAGCGCCCCTTGGTGCCGCCCAAGCCCGCCAGCTCTGGGCGAAGCGCCGTCGGCGTGTGGGCGGGCGTGGCCGGACTCTTGTTGGTGGGGGCGCTCGCCTTTTGGTGGGTGCAAGGTCGCAGCGAGGGGACGACCACCGCGTCCGGTGCCGCGTCGACGGGTGCGCCCACCGGAGCTGACCTGCCGGCGCAAGGAAGTGAGAGTTCGAGCGCGGGCGACTTCGAGTACGCCTCGCCGGACCTGGCCGGGGGGGCGGACGCGGCCATCGTCGATCTGCCCGCCGAGCCGACGGACGAAGCGGGTGACGCCGCCGCAGATGTCGAGGGGGACGACGAAGGCGAAGCGCTCGAGGACGCGGGCGATGAGGTGGACGAGGAGGCGGGCGGCGACGACGAAGAGGTCCCCGAGGACGCCGAAGAGGGCGGCGCGACGCCCGAGCCGACCAGCCCCTTGCCCGAGACCGCGCCGGCGGGCAGCTACCGGGTCGACGACATGCTCGCGCTTTACGGTCGCGAGCGGACCGACACGCACGCGGCCGCGCGGAAGTTCTGCGCCGGACTCGCGGCGAAACAACACCTCGGGGTGGCCGGCTGGCGCTTGCCCAACCCCAGCGAGGCGCGGCGCTTCATCGGCAACACGGCCGTCAAGACCGGCACCTACTGGACCTCGGCGCTGTGGAAGGGCAAGGCCATCGCCTTTCGCCTGCCGAGCGGCAAAAAGAGCAGCGAGCGCGCCGAGCGAAAGGTCGCGCGAGCTTTTTGCGTGACCAAGGGCTGAGCCCGAGGGCGCGCGCCTGCGATACCCTCGGCGGGCATGGCTGGCCCGCCACGGATGATCCTCGTCGACGGGAGTGCGCTGATCTACCGGGCCTTCTTCGCCATCCCGAGCAACTTCTCGACCACGGCCGGGCTGCCGACGAACGCCATCTACGGCTTCGCCAGCATGTTTCGAAAGATTCTCGCCGGCCGTACGCCCGAGTTCGGCGCCGTCGTCTTCGACGCGCCCGGCCCCACCTTTCGATCCGAGCGCTACCCCGAGTACAAAGCGCAGCGCCCGCGGATGGACAGCCGTCTGCGCGCCCAGCTCGCCTCGATCGACGCGCTCGTCGACGCCCACGCCTTCGTGCGCCTGCGGATCCCCGGCTATGAGGCCGACGACATCATCGGCACCTTGACCCGTCGTGCGCTCGAGGCCGAGATGGAGGTGCACATCATCTCCGGCGACAAGGACTTCGCGCAGCTGATCGCGCCCCGCGTTCGGATGATCGACACCCTGCGCGACATCAGCTACGACGAAGAACTCGTGCGCAAAAAGTGGGGGGTGCGACCCGAGCACTTCGTCGACCTGCTCGCGCTGATCGGAGACAAGTCCGACAACATCCCCGGGGTGGCCGGGATCGGTCAAAAGGGGGCCGAGTCTTTGATCGAAGCCCACGGCGGCCTGGCGCAGATCCTGGCCGCGGCCGAGGCCGGCGAGGTCGGGGGGCGGGCCGAGCGAGCCCTGCGCGAGCAAAGCGAGCTCGCGCGACTCAGTCACGAGCTCGCCACCATCGACTGCGCCGTGCCCCTCGAAGCCGAGTTGCCCGGGGGCCTCGAGGACCTGCGACTGCGCTTGCCGGATCCGGCCGCGCTCAACGAGGTGTACCGCGAGTTCGAGTTCTACTCGCTGCTCGGCGAAGAGGCCCGCGACGCCGAACTCAGGATCGGCGAAGGGGCCGACTACGCCTTGTTGGCCGACTACGACGAGGTGGCCGAGCTGGCCGCGCGACTCGCCGAGCTGAGCTTGCCGGTGGCCGTGCTGCCCTTCATGGACCACGACTCGGCCGCCTACGGTCCGCTGGCCGGGCTCGCCTTCAGCTGGGGGGAGGGCGAAGCTTGCTACCTCTCGATCGACGGGGTCGAGGGGCTGGGGGACCCCGCCTTGCGAATCTTGGCCGGCTGGCTCGAAGACCCCGCGCGCGAGAAGATCAGCTACGACGCCAAGCGCCTGTGGGTGCATCTGCAGCGTCGAGAGCGACCCATCGAGCTGCGCGGAGTCACCCACGACGTGCAGCTCGAGAGCTTCTTGGTCGACCCCACGCGGATCATCCCCCACGAGCTCTCGGAGGTGGTCAAAGCCTATCTGCACCGGGCCGTCGCTCCGCGCAAGCGGATCACGGGCGCGGGCCAAAAGGAGCTGCCCTTCTCCGAGCTCGAGGTGGAGGAGGCCTTCGCCTGGGCCTGCGAGCGGGCGGACTTGGTGGGCCAGCTGCGCCTCCCCTTGCGCGAGGCGCTCGAAGCCCTGGGTCTCGTCGAACACCTGCACGAGGTCGACCTGCCCTTGGCGTGGACTTTGGGCCGCATGGAGATCGCGGGCATCGCCGTCGACCCCGACGACCTCGACGCCATGGGCGAGGAGTTTCGCGCCCGGGTCGCGGACTACGAGGCCCAGATCCACGCCCTGGCGGGTCACGCCTTCAACATCCGCTCGACCAAGCAGCTCGGCACCGTCTTGTTCGAAGAGCTCGGCTTGCCGGTCATCAAGCGTACGAAGAGCGGCTACTCCACCAACGCCGAGGTGCTCGAGCGACTGCGCGGCCAGCATCCGATGGCGGAGCTCTTGCTGGAGCACCGCAAGCTCACCAAGCTCATCAACACCTACACCGATGTCTTGAGCGAGGCCGTGCGCCCGGAGACCGGACGCATCCACTGCATCTTTCAGCAGACGGTGGGGGCGACCGGACGACTGATCTCGACCGACCCGGATCTTCAGCGCACCCCCGTCAAGACGGCCGAGGGCGAGCGGATCCGTCGCACCTTCGTCGCGCCGCCCGGGCAGCGCATGGTGGTGGCCGACTGGTCGCAGATCGAGCTGCGCTTGCTCGCCCACTTCACGCGGGACCCGGCGCTCATCGAAGCTTTTCGCGAAGGCCAGGACGTACACGCACGTACGGCCGCCCAGCTTTTTGGCGTGGCCCCCGGCGAGGTCGACAAAGCGCAGCGAGACGTCGGCAAGCTCGTGAACTTCGCGACCATCTACGGGCAAGGGGCGACCTCGCTCGCCCAGATCCTCGGCATCAAGCGCGCCGAGGCGCAGCGCTACATCGACGACTACTTCGAGGCCTACGCCGGCGTACGCACTTGGGTCGACGAGACCATCGCCCAGGCCCACGCCCGCGGCTTTGTCGAGACCCTCGCCGGCCGGCGCCGCTACATCCCCGAGCTGAGCTCGAACGCCTTCATGGAGCGGCAGGCCGGGGAGCGGATCGCCGCCAACACGCCCATCCAAGGCTCGGCCGCGGACCTGTGCAAGTCGGCGATGCTGGCCATCGACGCCCAGATCCGTGAGCGCGGCATGGCCGGCCGCATGCTCTTGCAGATCCACGACGAGCTGGTTTTCGAGTGCCCGGCCGAGGAGGCCGAGGCGATGGTCGCGCTGGTCCGCGCGCAGATGGAACACGCGGCCGAACTCGAGGTCCCCCTCGTGGTGGACGTCGGCGTGGGTGCCAACTGGGGCGAGGCGAAGGCCTGAGCCTCAGGCTTCTTCGTCGTGGGGCGGCTCGGCCGGACGGCTCGCCACGATCGCCGCGCTCTTCGGGTGCCGGATGTCGCGGCCTTCGAACATGAAGACCACCTGCTCGGCCAAGTTGCAGGCGTGGTCGCCCATGCGCTCGAGGAACTTGGCGGCGCTTTGCAGGTGGATGCCACGATGGATCTCGCCGTCGTCGCGCATCTGCTCGAGCAGGTCGGTGAAGACGCGCTCGTAGAGGTCGTCGACCTTGTCGTCGATCTCGAGCACGTGCTTGGCCTTGGCGACGTCGCGCTCGATGAAGGCGTCGATGGCGCCCCCGACCATGCGGCGGACGTGCACGGCCATCTCGCCGATCCCGGGGTGGATGCCCGAGGCGGAGAGCTCGTTGAGGTCGCGGGCCCGCTCGGCCATGTTCACGGCGAGGTCCCCGATCCGCTCGAGGTCGGTGACCATCTTGAGGGCCTGGGTGATGAAGCGGAGGTCCGGGCCCAGGGGCTGACGCAGGGCCAAGATCCGCAGGCAGAGCTCGTCGATGTCGAGCTCCGCCACGTTGACGAGCCGGTCCTCCTCGATGACCTTTTGGACCAGGGCGGGGTCGCGGGTGTGCAGCGACGCCGAGGCCGTGTCGATCATCTGCTCGACCCGGCCGGCCATCTTCAAGAGCCCTGTGCGCAGCTCTACGAGCTCTTGCTCGTAGGCGCTGTTGCGCGTGGGGGTCTCGGTGATGGCCTGTGTTTCGCCCATGAGTTCAGCCAAATTTGCCTGTGATGTAGTCCTCGGTCCGCTTATCCGTGGGCTTGGTGAAGATCTCGTCGGTGTCGGTGAGCTCGATGAGGTCACCTTGGAGGAAGAAAGCGGTTCTCTGCGAGACGCGCGCAGCTTGCTGCATGTTGTGCGTCACGATGACGATCGTGTAACGATTTCGCAAATCATGCAACAGCTCTTCGACACGGGCGGTGGCGACCGGGTCCAGAGCCGAGCAAGGCTCGTCCATCAGCAACACTTCCGGCTCCACGGCCAGCGAGCGCGCGATGCACAGACGCTGCTGCTGACCGCCCGAAAGGCCGTTTCCTCGGTCGTCGAGGCGGTCTTTGACCTCTTCCCAAAGCGCGGCACCGCGCAAGGCGCCTTCGAGAATCTCTTGTTCCTTGGCCTTGCCGACCTTGCGCCGGGTCAGGCGCAGCCCCGCGAGCACGTTCTCCCGGATCGACATGTTCGGGAAGGGGTTGGGCTTTTGGAAGACCATCCCGATCCGGCGGCGCAAGAGCACGGGGTCGACGTTGGACGCTTGGATGTCCTCGCCGTCGAGGCGGATCTCGCCTTTGGCCGTCGCGCCGGGGATCTGCTCGTGCATGCGGTTGAGGCAGCGGATGAAGGTGCTCTTGCCGCAGCCCGAGGGCCCGATGATCGCGGTGACCCCCTGCGTGTCGATGTCCATGTCGATCCCGTGCAGGACCTCGTTGCTGCCGTAGCTGGCGCGAAGCCCGCGAACACGGATCTTGGGGGAGCTTGTGTCGGTCTGGCTCATCCTTGGAGCTTTCGGCGCATACGGTCGCGCAAGAGGATGGCGAAGCCGTTGAGGCCCAGCAACATCACGATGAGAACCACGATGCCACCCGCGGCGTTGACCGCAAAGGCCTCTTGGGGGCGGGAGACCCAGTTGAAGATCTGGATCGGCAAGGCGGTGAAGGGGGCGTCGATCCCGTCGGGCAAGAAGGTCACGTAGGTCAAGGCGCCCAAGACGATGAGCGGGGCGGCCTCGCCCAGGGCGCGGGAGATGGCCAAGATCGTGCCGGTCAAGATGGTCGGCATGGCCGAGGGCAAGACGATCTGGCGGATGACCTGCCAACGGGTCGAGCCAAGCGCCAAGCCGGCCTCCCGCATCGAGTGCGGCACGTTGCGCAGGGCCTCGCGCGAGGAGATCACGATGACCGGCATCACCAACAAGGCCAAGGTCAACGCGCCGGCGACCAAGCTGCGGCCCATGCCGAAGACCCGCGCGAAGATCTCGAGGCCCAACAAGCCGTAGAGGACCGAAGGCACGCCCGCCAGATTGGCGATGTTGGTCTCGATGATGCGCGAGAGCCGGCCTTTGGTCGCGTACTCCTGCAAGTAGACGGCGGCGCCGACCCCGATGGGGAAGGCGAAGAGCGCCGTCATCGCCACCAGGTAGAGCGAGCCGACGAGGCCGGGCAAGATGCCGGCTTTGCTCGCACGGCGCGAGGGGTAGGAGGTCAAGAAGTCCCAGTCGATGCGCGCGAGCCCGTCGATGGCGACATCGACCAGCAAGTAGAGCAGCAGCGCGATCGGCATGGTCGCGGCCAGCAAGCACAAGGCCCGAAAGCCGCGCTCGAGCAGGTGGCTGTTCTTGCGGGCTTCGCGGTGGATGGAGCGCTTCATCGGACCGCCTCCCGGGCGTTGCGGGCCAGACGCTGGCTGACCATGTTCGCGGCGAAGGTGAGCAGGAACAAGCTCGTGCCGACCACGAAGATGGTGCGGTACTCGAGGGTGCCCGTCGGCGTGTCACCCAAGCCGACCTGCACGATGTAGGCGGTCATGGTCTCCACGGGGACGCGGGGGTCCATGGTCAGGCGCGGCTGTTGGCCCGCGGCGATGGCGACGATCATCGTCTCTCCGATCGCGCGCGAGACGGCCAAAACGACCGAGGCCAAGATGCCCGAGCCGGCGGCGGGCAAGGTCACCTTCCACAGGGTGCGGAACTGTCCGGC
>JAUIJR010000475.1 GCA_030431075.1 Polyangia bacterium
TAGCACGGTGCACGCGGCGTGGACTCGCGGCTACACTCGGGGACATGAGGGTTTGGCCCTGCCATGCAGCGCCGCTCGAGGGGGCGCGCGTCGCCGCCGAGTTTCCCGAGGCGCGGATGCTCGGGGTGTCCGCGCCGGTCGCGGCCATGAGGCTGACCCGGGAGCTGGCGCGCGCGATGTCCGTGGACGGCGGCTTGCCGGATCTCGTGTTGCTCTTCGGTGTGGCCGGGGCCTTTCCCGACCGACACCTCGAGGCCGATCTGCGCGCGCGAGCGCCCACCCCCGAGCTCGGCGCGTGCGCGTGGGTGAGCCGCGACGCCTTCGGTGACTTGGGCGTGCAAAGCGAGTCGGACTTTTTGGATCTCGAGGCGCTGGGCCTCGAGCAGCCGGGGCCCTTTGGCATGCACGCGCTGGGCGCCGAGCTGGCCGCGCGCGCGGGCTTGCCTTGCCTCGACGCGGTGACGGTGGCGACCGGCAGCGCGCGCGAGGCCGAGAGTCGGGCCCTGCACCAACGGACGGGCGCGCGCCTCGAGAGCATGGAAGGCGCGGCCGTGGCCATGGTCTGCGCCAGCTTTGGGGTGCCGATGATCCAGCTGCGGAGCGTCTCCAACTACACCGGCGATCGGGTGCGGGCGGCTTGGTCCCTCGACAGCGCCGTGGCCGCGGTGCAAGACTACGTGTGCGCGCTGCTGCCCCTGTTGGCGGGGATGCCGGCGCCCACCTGAGGCAGGTCGAGCACCGCAGCATGGAGATCCCCGAGACGACTGCGCTGATGTTGACGGGCTTTTCGCCCTGTCCCAACGACACCTTCATGTTCGACGGGCTGGTGCACCGGCGCGTGCCGTGTCCGGGCTACTTTTTCGAGCCCGTCATGGAGGACATCGAGCAGCTCAACTTGCGCGCGGTGACGGGGGAGGGGGCCTTGTCGCTGACCAAGCTCTCGGTGGCGACCTTGGGCCGCGTGGCCGACCGCTATCGCGTGCTCGATGCCGGCGCCGCGCTCGGCCGTGGGGTGGGGCCTTTGGTGGTGTGCTCGGCCACGCGCATGGTCGACTCGCTCGACGAGCTGGCCGGCGCGCGGGTGGCCATCCCCGGCAAGCACACCACGGCGAACTTGTTGCTGCGCATCTTTGGGCCCAGGGACATTCAGCCGATCCTCATGCGCTTCGACGAGATCATGGACGCGGTGGCCGAAGGCCGGGTCGACGCGGGTGTGGTGATTCATGAAAGCCGCTTCACCTACGCGGCCCGCGGCCTGGCCCGCATCGCCGACCTCGGCGAGAGCTGGGAGCGCGACACCGGCTTGCCCTTGCCGCTCGGGGTCATCTGCACCCACCGCGATCTCGAGCCGGACGAGAGCGAGGCCATCACCGCGGCTTTGGCGGCCTCGATCGACCTGGCCTGGAAAGAACCCGCGTTGAGCTGGGACTTCATTCGGGCCCACAGCCAAGAGCTCTCCGAAGAGGTCTGCCGCAAGCACATCGAGCTGTACGTCAATGACTACAGTCGCAGCTTGGGCGACGAGGGGCGGGCCGCGCTCGAGACATTGATCGCGCGCGGTCGCGCGGTGGGATTCTTCGAGGGTTCGCACTCGATTTGGTAGCGGCGGATCGCCGTTCCAAGGCGCATGCTTGCCGGGGCGCGCTTCGCGGTTAGACCCAAGGCATGCGCACGCGCAGCTTTGTTCGTGGACTTGCCCTTCACTGGACCTGTGCACTGGCCGCGGCGACCGCAAGCCTTGCGCCCCAGCTCGCACAGGCCTCGGAGCCCGAGGCGGCCGACTCGCCGATCAACGATCCGGGCAACGCGGTCGCCTTGCGCCTGCATGTCGAAGCCGGCTTGCTCGCGCAGCTGAGTCACCGCCTGCAGTTTGGCCAAGACGGCAGCTACACCGACGTGCGCAAGGACTTGGGGCAAGACAACTTGTTCCCCTTCGTCCGCTTCTCGACCGACTTGGACATCGGGCGCGCGCGTCGGCACACGGTGACCTTGCTGTACCAGCCGCTGAACTTGCGCTCGGAGCTCAACACGCCGCGCGACCTGCAGTTTCAACAAAACATGGTGCCGGCCGACACGCCCATCCGCGTGCGCTACGGCTTTTCGTTTTGGCGCGCGACCTACCTCTACGACTTCTTGCCCGACGACCGCGAGGTCGCCATCGGCGGCGGCATCCAGATCCGCAACGCGAACATCGGGGTCTCGGCCAATGACGGCAGCTTCTCGGTGAACTCCCGCGACGTGGGGCCCGTGCCCCTGCTCAAGTTTCGCGGGCGCGGCACGGTGGCCGGCCGCTTTTGGATGGGCGGTGAGATCGACGGCTTTTATGCGCCGATCCGCTACATCAACGGATCCAACACCGACGTCGAAGGGGCCATCGTCGATGCCAACTTGCGCTTTGGCCTCGCCTTCAAAAACGGCGTGGACGGCTACTTGAACCTACGCTGGCTCGGCGGCGGCGCGCAGGGGACCTCGAAGGATCCCGAGCCCTTCACCGACGGCTTCACGCGCAACTGGCTGCACTTCTTGACCGTGGGCGTGGGCGTCAGCTTGCGCTGAGGGGTCTCAGGACTTGTTCGCCGGCAGCACGCGCCCGTCGTCGTCGAGGCGCTTGTAGAACTCGGGCCAGCGCGGGATCTCGACCATGGTGGCCAGCACGTCGTCGAAGTTGTGCGGGTAGGTGCGCTTGATGAACTCGACGACGGCCCGGGGGCTGCGCGCCTCGACGAAGTGCGCCTCCATGGGCGGAAACTCGTAGCGGTATTTTTTGGGTTCGAGGGCCATGGGGATGTGCGCGTCCTCTAGGTGGTCTTCGGATTCCACAGCACCTCGTCCGCGTCGCCGGCCTTGGCGGCTGCGCGCGCGACCACGAAGCACCAGTCGCTGAGGCGGTTGAGGTAGATGCGGGCCTCGGCGCGCACCTCGGGCTCGCCGAGCTCGGCCGCCTGCGCAATGAGGGCGATGCAGGTCCGCTCCGCGCGGCGACACACCGTGCGCGCCAGATGAGCGGCCGAACCGACGGGGCCCCCGCCCGGCAAGATGAAACTCTTCAAGGGCTCGAGGTCTTCGTTGTAGGCGTCGATCTCCGCTTCGAGCGCCTCGACGTGCCGCTGCGAGACCACCAGGTTCCCCTTGTCGGGGTCGGCCCCCGGTGTGGCCAGCTCGGCGCCGAGGTTGAAGAGCTCTTGTTGGATGCGTGACAGCTTCGTGTCGAGCTGTGTCGCAAAGTCGGCGGGGGACCAGCTTCGGGGGTCGCGCTGCAGCTCCGTGCGCAGCATGCCGATGACCGCGTTGAGCTCGTCGACCTCGCCGTAGGCGCACACGCGCAGCGAGGCCTTGGAGACCGTGTCGCCGCTGGCCAGCATCGTCTGACCTTCGTCGCCGAAGCGGGTGTACACCTTGCTGATGTAGACCACGCCCGAAGCTAACAGCTTTGGTGCCGCGTGCACCTGCGGCTATGGTTGGGCGTGGTCTGGGCCAACTATCTCGCGGGGCGCTCGCGGCCCCGGGCGTGCACGCTCGCCTTGGCGGGGCTTGCGGCGCTGGCCGGCCCGGCCTGTGAGCGGGGCGGCACGAGCGCGCAGGCCGTCCGCCGCCCCCCCTCGAAGGCGGCCGCGCGAGAGCGCCCGCCCGACACCGACCCCCGCGACGCGATGGTCTTGCACTTCATCGACGTCGGCCAAGGCGACGCCACGCTGATCGAGTTCCCCTGCGGGACGGTGCTCATCGACACCGGCGGCGAGCTCAACGAGGCCTTCGACGGCGAGGCCGCCTTTCATGCCTACCTCGAGGACTTCTTCGCCAAGCGACCCGAGCGCAAGCGGGTGATCGATGCGCTGGTCATCACCCACCCGCACATCGATCACACCCGCTCGCTCGCGTGGACCTTGGAGAACTTCGAGGTCCGCAACGTGCTGCACAACGGCCAGGTCGTCGCCGACGATCCGGGCTCGCCCCCCCAAGAGGCGATGGTCGCCTGGGCGCGTGCGGAGCCCGAGGTCGGC
>JAUIJR010000476.1 GCA_030431075.1 Polyangia bacterium
CGCCCGGCCGCCCCTGCCCCCGCGCCGCGCCCGGCCGCAGCTGCGCCGCGCCCGGCGAGCGGACCGCGTCCCGCCGCCGCCAGCGGGGGTGCCATCCCGATCGTCACTCCGATTCCTTTCGCCCCCGCGGGCTCGCCGACGCCCGGCATGTTGCAGCGTCTGAGCGCAGCGGGTGGTGGTGCCGCCGCCGGTCTCGATCCCGCCGCGGTCAAGGCCCTGTTGGCGCTGAGCCACGAGGTGGTCGAGCAGGTCGTATGGGAAGTCGTTCCCGAGCTGGCCGAATTGATCATCCGCGAAAAGGCCGCTTCCGTCTAAAACCCTCATCGCGCACCGTGGTCCGAGCCCGGTGCGCTCGGAGCCACCGACATGTCCGAACAAAGCGCGTCTGCCCAAGCCACGGGCAGTGAACCTCCCAAGGCCTATGAGGCCTCGGCGGTCGAAGACCGCCTCTACGCCCGCTGGCGCGACGCCGGCTACTTCCAGCCGAGCGAAGAGCCCGGCGCGCCGCACTACAGTGTCGTGCTGCCGCCGCCCAACGTCACGGGCCGGCTGCACATGGGCCACGCCCTGACGGCCACCATCGAAGACTGCATGGTGCGATGGCATCGCATGCGGGGCTTTTCGACGGTGTGGCTGCCGGGCACCGATCACGCCGGCATCGCCACGCAGGTGATGGTGGAGCGCAAGCTCGCGGCCGAAGGCAAGACCCGCCAAGAAGTTGGGCGCGAGGCTTTTTTGGAGGCGGTCTGGGCGTGGAAAGAGGAGCACGGCGGCATCATCGATCTGCAGCACGAGAAGCTCGGCGCCTCGCTCGACTGGAGCCGCTACCGCTTCACGATGGACGAGGTCTCGAGCCGCGCCGTGCGCGAGGCCTTTTGCCGCCTCTACGAAGAGGGGCTGATCTATCGCGACTACCGCCTCATCAACTGGGACTGGGGTTCGCAGACGGCCTTGTCGGACCTCGAGGTCGAGCCCAAGGAGATCGACGGCAAGCTGTGGCACCTGGCCTACCCGGTGGCCGACAGTGACGAGAAACTCATCGTCGCCACCACGCGCCCCGAGACCATGCTCGGCGACACCGGCGTGGCCGTGCACCCGGACGACCCGCGCTACCAACACCTCATCGGCAAAGAGATCGAGCTGCCCTTGACCGGGCGCCGGATCCCGATCGTGGGCGACGCCATTTTGGTCGACATGGAGTTCGGCAGCGGCGCCGTGAAGGTCACGCCGGCCCACGACTTCAACGACTTCGAGACGGGCAAGCGCCACGATCTCGAGCTCATCTGCATCATCGGCCTCGACGGCAAGATCTGCGAGCCGGCGCCGGCCGAGTATCTGGGCCTCGACGTCAAAGCGGCGCGCAAAGCCGTGCTCGCGGCCCTCGACGCCGCCGGTGTGCTGGTCAAAGAAGAGCCGCACAAGATGGCCGTCGGCCACTCGCAACGCTCCGGGGTGGTGGTCGAGCCCCTGCCCAGCGATCAGTGGTTCGTCAACGTCGGTCCGATGGCCGAAAAGGCGCTCGCGGCCGTGCGCGAGGGCAAGACCACCATCACGCCCGAGCATCGCACCGCCGACTACTACCGCTGGATGGAGAACATCCACGACTGGTGCATCTCTCGCCAGCTCTGGTGGGGGCATCGGATCCCGGCTTGGTACTGCGACGACTGCTCGCACATCTCGGTGGCCCGCGAGGACATCACGGCCTGCCAAAAGTGCGGCTCGACGAAGCTGCGCCAAGACGAGGACGTGCTCGACACCTGGTTCAGCTCGGGGCTGTGGCCGCTCACGACCTTGGGCTGGCCGGGCGAGGACAACGAACTCGAGCGCTTTTACTCGACCTCCTTGATGGAGACCGGCTGGGACATCCTGTTTTTCTGGGTGGCCCGCATGATGATGTTCGGCATCCACTTCGGCGAGAAGGTGCCCTTCGAGAAGGTCTTCTTGCACTCGATGGTGCTCGGCGAAGACGGCAAGAAGATGTCCAAGACCAAGGGCAACGTCGTCGACCCGGTCTCGCTCATCGACGAGTACGGCGCCGACGCGCTGCGCTTTTACCTGGCCACGATGGCCGGCCAAGACAGCGGAATCGTCTTTTCGCGGGCGCGCGTCGAGGGCTACCGCAACTTCGTCAACAAGCTGTGGAACGCCTCGCGCTTCGCCATGATGAACCTCGAGGACTTCGACGCCGCGGCTTGGCGCGCGCAGGTGCTCGAAGGCGGTGACCGCTCGGCGCTGAGCCCGGCCGACCGCTGGATCTTGGCGCGCACGCTCGAGACCTGCGCCGAGGTCAACACCCAGCTCGACGCCTTCCGCTTGGACCTGGCGGCGCACGCGACCTACCAGTTTGTCTGGCACGAGTTTTGTGACTGGTACCTCGAGCTGGCCAAGGTCTCGATGCGTCAAGGTGACGCGGCCCAAAAGGCGGCGACCCAGGGGACCATCGCTTGCGCCTTGGATCTCATCTTGCGGCTCTTGCATCCGATGATCCCTTTCGTGAGCGAGGAGCTGTGGCTGCGGCTGCCCAAGGCCATCGGGGTGGGGGAGACCGACTCGCTGATGCGGGCGCACTATCCTCGCGCCGGCGGGCACCGCGACGGCTTGGCCGCGCTGGTGCCGACGGCCGAGGCCATCTTGGCCGACGAGGCAACGGCGCAGGCACGCGAGGACATCGCCCGCTTGATGAAGGTCGTGGGCACCGCCCGCATGCTCAAGGCGGAATGTCGCGTGCCGCCCGCGCAACGCGTCGACTTGGTCTTGCGTCCGCAGTCGGTCGCCGTGGCCGAGAGCCTCGAACGGATCCGCGAGCTCACCAGTCACCTCGGTCGCGTCGGCGAACTCCGCATCGTCGGCGCCGACGAGAGCCTCCCCAAAGAGGCGGCCTTGGGTGTGCTCGACGGCGAGGGCGGCGGGCTCGAGCTGGCCCTGCCGCTCGCGGGCCTGGTCGACCTCGACGAGGAGAAAAAGCGCCTCAAAAAAGAGATCGCCAAGTCCCAAAAGGAGCTCGCCGGCCTCGACAAGAAGCTCTCCAACGAGAAGTTCTTGAGCCGCGCGCCGGCCGAGGTGGTCGACAAGGAGCGAGCGCGCCAAGCGGACCTGTCCGCGGCCATGGCCAAACAAGAGGCCCTGCTCGCGCGACTCGAGTCCTGACCCCAAGGAGCCCATGCCCGCGCCCGTTCGGATCTGTTTCGTCTGCCTCGGCAACATCTGTCGCTCGCCGACGGCCGAGGGCGTGTTTCGCCACTTGGTGGCGAAGGCCGGCCTCGAGTCGGCCTACCAGATCGACAGCGCGGGCACGGCCGCCCACCACACGGGCGAGCCGCCCGATCGCCGCGCCGCCGCGACGGCCCGCGCCCGTGGCTTTCGTCTCGAGGGGGCTGCGCGCCGCTTCGAGCCCGAAGACTTCGCGCGCTTCGACCACGTCGTGGCCATGGATCTGCAAAACCGCAGCGACTTGATCTCACGTGCGCCCGACCAGGCCGCCCGCGACAAGGTCACCATGCTGCGCGACTGGGACCCCCAATCCGCCGACGGCAGCGAAGTGCCCGATCCCTACTATGGCGGCGACGCCGGCTTCGAGCGGGTCTTCGACATCTGCGTGGCCGGATGCACGGCCCTGCTCGAAGCGACGCGGCCCGCGAGCTAGGCGAGGCGCGTCTTGGCCCAGCTGGACGCATCGCTCGCGGCTCGTCTCGAGGCGCGCTTGGGGGCTCGCATTCACCGAGCGAGCTCCGTGAGCGGCGGGGACATCAACGCGGCCTTTCGACTCGAGCTCGAGGACGGGCGCTGCCTCTTCGCCAAGACGAATCCCAAGGCGCCGCGCGACATGTTCGCCGCCGAGGCCCAAGGTCTTGCGTGGTTGGGCGAGGTCGAGGCCGTCGCCGTGCCCCAAGCGATCGAAGTGTTCGAAGATGCGCTGGTCTTGCCGTGGATCGAAAGCGGCGCACGCACGGCTGCGAGCGACGAAGCACTGGGCCGCGGGCTGGCGCAGCTGCATCGACAT
>JAUIJR010000477.1 GCA_030431075.1 Polyangia bacterium
GGCCACGGCCACGGCCAAGGTGCTGACCGAGACCACGATGGCCGTCAGCATGAGCACGTGCGGCAGCGGGTTGTCGTAGGGCCCGGGGTCTTTGGTGAAGCCGTCGCCGATGGCCTTCCAGATCGGTGCGACGCCGGGACCCTCCTCGGGGCTGTTGTAGACGCCCATCGTCACGTAGAACAAGAAGACGCCGGTCTGGAACAAGCCCAGCGCGATGACCTGCTTGACCAGGTTGCGTTTGGCGATGACCCCGTAAAAGCCGATCATCATGATGATGATGGCGATCCAGTAGTTGTACATGCCCAAGAAGCCCACTAGCGGCGCTCCTTTCGGACACGGGTGAACACGCCGACGTCGGTGGCGGCCCGCTCGCACACCTGGATGTAGATGGTGATCATCACCGAGCACACGGTGATGCCCACGCCGTACTCGACGAGGGTCATACCCAGAGCCTCCGCGTCGCCGGGGCGATCGGGGCCGAGCATCGTGTAGTCCAAGAAGGCACCGCCGGCGAGCAGGTTGTGCAAGCCGGTGCCGGCGTACAAGAGCACGCCCAGGGCCATGGCCGCGTCGGTGACCCAGCGCGGTACGCGACGCTCGAGCTCCTCGGCGCCCATGATCATCCCGTACAAGATGAAGGCCGCGGCCAAGATGACGCCACCTTGGAAGCCGCCGCCCGGGCCCAGCTCACCGTGGGTGATGACGTAGACGCCAAACACCAAGATGAAGGGGAAGAGCATCTTGGCCACGACCCGCAAGAAGGTCTGGCCGCGCATCTCTTGGTCGACGAAGCCGCTCACGACTGCACCTCCCGGTCGAACTCGTCTTGCTCGATCACCAGGTCTTCGTCACGACGGCGGCGCAGCAACAAGATCAAGGAGATGCCGGCCGTGAAGATGACGGCCGTCTCGAACATGGTGTCGTAGCCGCGGTAGCTGGCCAGCAAGCTGGTGACGGTGTTCGGGGAGTGGCCGCCGAAGTCGTCGTGGGGGTGGGGGTGCTCGGGGTCCGGCTCGGGGTGACCCAGCGGGGGGCCGCGGCGATGCGGGACCTTGCCGACCTCTTGGTCGAGGAGCTTGGGCACGCGGTAGGTGTGGATCGGCGCGTTGGCGTCACCGAACTTCGGCATGTCGAAGGTGCCGTAGATCAGCATCCCGCCCGTGAGCACGCAGATCAGCAAGGCGGGAAGGTGAATCGGACGACTGGGCTTCGACCAGCGGCCGGTCTTGACCAGCGCGCCGAGCAACAAGACCGTCGAGATGCCCGCGCCGACCGCCGCCTCGGTAAAGGCGACGTCCAAGGCGTGCATGTTCGACCACACGAGCGCCATCAAGAGGCTGTAGACGCCGGCGAGCATCGTCGCCGAGAAGAGCGAGCGCAGCTGGATCACGGCGACGGCGGTCACGGCGACCAGCAAAAGCAAGATGGCGTCGATGACGAAGATCGCGTCGAACTCAGCCATCGTCCACCTCGCTTCCATCCTCGCGGTGCCCCTCTTCGGGGTCCTCGTGGGTCCAAGGCTCGAGGCCGTCGAGCTCGGCCGCGCGGCTGATCGCGTGCGTGGCCGTCGGCGCGGTCACGAAGAGCAAGCCGGTCAGCAAGGCCAGCTTGACGGCGACCATGGGGTCGTCGGCTTGGAACATGAGCCCGACCAAGATCAGGCCCTGCGCCAGCGTGTCCGACTTACCGGCCGGGTGCAGGCGCGAGTAGAAGTCCGGCATCCGCAGGACGCCGAGTGCACCGGTCAGGGCGAAAAAGACGCCCACGAACAAGAAGACCGTGGTGACGACGTCGTTCCACGCCATCAGCCCAACCTCCGGTACTGGATGTAGCGCAAGATGGCGATGGTCGCGGCGAAGTTGATCAGCGCGTAGACGACCGAGGTGTCCAAGAAGAACTCGGGCTCACCGAAAAAGCCGAGCAGGGCGACCAGGACGACGGTCTTCGTGCCGATGGCGTTGACGGCCAAGATCCGGTCGAAGACGGTCGGGCCGCGCAGCGCCCGGTACATCACCATGAAGGCGCCCACCAACAAGAGCAGGCAGGTCGCGATCAGAACGCCAGTCACGCTCCGCGACCTCCTGGCGGGCGACGGTCGAGGGCGGCGCCCGTCTCGGGATCGGTGCCCTCGACCTTGCACACGCGGCGGTGCATCTCACCGCTCAAGAGGTCTTGCGCGGCCTCGTCGGTGAGCGCGTGGACCTCGAGCACACCCTTTTCGACGCGGACGGTGACCGTGCCGGGGGTCAAGGTGATCGAATTGGTGTAGGTGGCGAGGCCGAAGGGGGTGCGGACCCGGTAGGGGACCTTGATCATCTGCGGGCGGATCGGCAGCGAGGGGCTCCAGACCCGCTTGGCCACGTCGATGTTCGCCAAGAGCACCTGCCAAAGCAGCCACGGCGCGTACATGGCCGTGCGCAGCCAGTAGCGGACGGGCAGGCCTTCGTCGTCGTCGGTGCCCATGTGGCGCGCGAGCAAGGCGATGGCCACGCACATCACCGCGCCCACCTTCATGAGGTAGGCGTTGTGGAACTGCCCGCTCAAGAGGCAATAAAAGGCAAAGAGGGTCACCGAGAGGACTACGGTGCGCACGGGGCCTCCTCGCGCGACCCCACATCCTCTCGGCCCGTCGTGGCGGCGCCACGCGGCGGCCCGAGCCTCGCATCACGCGAAGTGGGCTGCGGACCGTGGGCTGTCCGGTGCGACGACGGGCACATGGGGAGACGGGGGGTGAGGCTCGGCGCCCAGTGGGGGCTAGGGCCAAGCACCGGCGATGGTACGAGGGGATCGGGGGGCGTGGCTAGTGCATAATCCCCGCCCGAAGGCATGTCTGCGCCCACCCAGCCACACGACGCGGCCGCGCGCCGCGACGACGCCGCGAGCCTCGATCTCCTGCGCCACCTCGACTGGTCCACGCTCCTCGCGCAGTTCGCCGAGCGCTGCCCGATGCCTTTGGCGCGGGAGCGCGCACAGTCGGCCTTGGAGGCCCTGCAGGCGCGCCGTCGTGGCGCCAGCGTGGCCGTGGGGGCGGTCGAGTCCATGGCCAGCTCGGGACTCGATCCCTTCGCCGATGGTGCGAAGTCTCGTTCGCGCTTCGCACAGCTGCGCGTGGTCGAGGCTCTCGTCGCGCACGAACCCGCGCTCGGTGAGGCCGGAGATCTGCGCCGCGCGCTCGAGCGCCTCGTCCCGCTGGGTCCCTCACTGGCGACCGCGGCCAAAAAGGAGAGCCTCGACGTCGTCGAGCTCGCCGGCGTGCTCGAGCTCCTCGAGGCCACCCAATGGGTCGATCGACTCCACGCGCGCGCCCGCGAGGGCAGCTCCGAGCTCGAGACCTTGGACGCCGACGCGACGAGCTTGCGCCTGCCGTGGCCGATCGGCGAGGGCAGTGATGCGCGCGCGCTGCTCGAGGACCTGCGTCGTTGCATCGAGCTCGACGGCGAGGGGGGCCCCCAGATCTCGGATCGGGCCAGCCCCGAGCTCGCGCGGGCGAGGGCCCAAAGCGCCTCGGTGCAGCGAGAGCTGACGCGCTTGGCCGAGTCCCTCATGCGTCGACGCGAGTTCGCCGAGCAGCTGCAAGACGCGTGGTGGACCTTTCGAGAGGGGCGGGCGGTCTTGCCGGTGAAGTCGGGTGGGCTGGGGCCTTTCAAGCGCAGCGGTGCCATCATTCATGGGAGTTCCCAAAGTGGCCAGACGATGTTCGTCGAGCCCCGCGAGCTGGTCGACGCCAACAACCGCCTGCGCGAAGTCGAGTCCACCTTGCGCAGCGAACTCGCGCGAATCCGTCGCGAGCTCTCGGCGCGCGTGGGCGGGCTCAACGAGATGGTCGCCCGCCTCGAAGGCGAGCTCGTCGCACTCGCCCAGGCGATGGGGAGACTGTCGATTTCGCAGTCCTGGGACGGCGTAGAACCGAAGATCTGCGGCGTCGACGAGGCCGGCGCGCAGATCCATCTGCCGCGGGCGCGTCATCCACAGATGCTCGTGGCAGGGCAAGAGGTCGTGC
>JAUIJR010000478.1 GCA_030431075.1 Polyangia bacterium
GGATGGAGCCGTCGACTGCTCGTGCCTGCCGAACTCGACCTGCACGGACCTCGGCGTAGTCTGCTCGGCCGGCTTTTGCCGCGAGCTATGCAACGTCGGACAGACTTGCGACGGTGACCACGTCTGCACCGGTGGGCTCTGCGTGCCTCCGGGGGATGGCGATGGTGACGGTGACGGCGACGGAGATGGCGACGGAGACGGAGATGGAGACGGAGATGGCGATGGCGACGGCGACGGAGATGGAGATGGAGACGGAGACGGAGATGGCGACGGAGATGGAGACGGCGATGGAGACGGAGATGGAGACGGCGACGGAGACGGAGACGGAGACGGAGACGGCGACGGCGACGGCGACGGAGATGGAGACGGAGACGGAGACGGAGATGGAGATGGAGACGGAGACGGAGATGGCGACGGAGATGGAGACGGCGACGGCTCACTGGCGAGTCTCGGCAATCTCCTGATCACCGAGATCGCGGTCACGAGCACCGAGGCGGAGTTCATCGAGATCCACAATGCTGGCGCGGGGCCCGTGGCTCTCGAGGACGTGTATCTCGCGGACTTTCCGGGCTACCACCTGGTGACCACCGGGGCGCACGCGCCGGCGACCTCCGACTTCGTGGTCCACTTCCCGACCGGCTCGTCGATCGCAGCCGGCGGCTACGTGGTGGTCGGTCTACACAGCAGCGCCGAGTTCAACGGGATCTACGGCTTTGATCCAGACTTCGACTTCGACGACGAGGACGTGGCGGGGCCCGCGATGGAGGGGACGATCGGGAGCATCGCGTCGCTGACGAACGACGCCGAGATGGTGATGCTCTTTTACTGGGATGGCATGAGTGACCTGGTCAGCGACATCGACTACCTGGTCTTCGGGGACTTGAGCAGCACGGTCGACAAGACCGGACTGAGCTCGGGAGGCTCCGCCTACTTGCCGGACACGGCCGCGGGCTCTCAAAACCCGGCGATCGATCCGAACTCGGCCGGCGAGTCGCTGACGCGCTGCAACTACGGGGAGCCCGGGCAAGTGAACACGGGCGGCAACGGCGTGACGGGCAGCGACGAAACCAGCGAGAGCTTTGCCTCGTCTTTCAGCATCACGACCAACCCGAGCCCGGGCGCCGCGAACACGAACTGCGCGTAGGTGGGCTAGGATTTGCGGGTGCCGCCGGGCAGGCGACCTCGCGTCAACCGGCCAACAACTCGTAGCGTTGGTTGCGGCGGTGGGGCTCGAAGCCGGCGAGGCGGACGTGGCGCTCGATCTCTTCGGCCGTCATCATGAAGTGGGCGCCGGCTTGGCTGACGACGTTCTCTTCGATCATGACCGAGCCGAAGTCGTTGGCGCCGAAGCGCAGGGCCAGCTCGCCGATCTCGGGGCCCAAGGTGGGCCAGCTGACTTGGATGTTGGGGATGTTGTCCAAGTAGAGGCGGGCGACCGCCTGGACGCGTAGGTACTGCATCGCCGAGGTGTCGTCGCGCAGCTTGAGGCGCGTGCCGTCGGCTTGGAAGGGCCAGGTGATGAAGGCCGTGAAGCCGCCCGTCTCGTCTTGCAAGGCGCGTAGGCGGTCCATGTGCAACAAGCGGTGCTCCGAGGTCTCTTGGAAGCCGAAGACCATCGTCGCCGTCGTCTTCATGCCCAGGGCGTGGGCCTCTCGCATCACCTCCAGCCACTCTTCGGCCGTGTTCTTGAAGGGGCTGATGCGGTTGCGAATCTCGTCGTCGAGGATCTCGGCGCCGCCGCCCGGTAGCGAATCCATCCCCGCCGCTTGCAGACGCTCGAGCACCGCGCGGATCGGCATGTCCTCGAGCTGGGCGATGTGAATCACCTCGGTGGGGCTCAGCGCGTGCATGTGCAGGCCCGGGAACTCGCGCTTCGTCCAGCGAAAGAAGTCCTCGTACCACTCGATGCCGAGCTCGGGGTTGAGGCCGCCTTGCAAGAGGATCTGGACGCCGCCGAGTTCGAGGGTCTCCGTGAACTTTTGGGCCAGCTGCTCGCGGCTCAGCGTGTACTTGCCCGTCTTCGCGGTCGGCGGGACGTAGAAGTTGCAGAACTTGCAGCGGGTCACGCAGACGTTCGTGTAGTTGACGTTGCGATCGATGATGTAGGTGACTTGGCCTTCGGGGTGAAGGGCGCGGCGGCGGGCGTCGGCGGCGCGACCGAGCGCCATCACGTCGGCGCGGTCGTGCAAGAAGATGCCCTCGGCCAGCTCGAGGCGCTCACCGGCCGCGGCCTTGTCGAGCAGCGCTTGAACCTCCATCGGCTCGCGGCGGCGGGCGCGGGCGCGACGGAGCACGGCCGGCGCGGCCGTCCCCGCGAAGCGCACGTGCACCGGGTCTTCGCTGGCGAGGCCGGGGATCTCGAGCAGGCCGCTTTCGCGGGCTTGGGTCAAAAACTCGACCAGGCCTTCGCGTTGGTGGGTCTCGAGGCCATAGCGGATTCGGCGGCGCAGGTAGTTCGCGTAGTGGTTGGCCGGCATCGCCTCGCCCGGGGAGTCGGGGGAGGCTTCCAGCTCGGCCAACTTCTCTTCGCGGTAGCCGGCGGCGATCTGCTCGGCGTACTTTTGCAGGCTTCGTTCGCGGGCCCACTCGAGGGCGGCGACGTGCACCGGCATGAGCTTTTCGGGGCGTGCGGCCCAAAACGCGAAGACAAAGGGCAAGCCGGTTTGCTCGAGCCACCACGCGCCGAGGTCGATGCAGGTCGTAAAGCGTTCGCTGAGGCCGAAGGCGGCGTCACCGATGATCAGCGCGGCGTCCTTACCCATGGCCAGCTGCGCGCCGTCGCCATGGCGGGCGGGGGCGTACTTGGGGGCCAAGCCGCTCGCGCGCATCAGCAGGCGCACGAGCACGGCCGAAGTGCGCGAGGCCTCGTCTAGCCAGACGTTCTCGATCTCCTCGAGGGGGCAGTCGGCGACGAGGACGACCGTCTCGACTTCGCCGCGACAGCCGATCCCGATGTTGGGCACGACCTCCCACTCGGGGTGGGCCGCGTAGGCGGCGACGGGCACCAAGCCGAGGTCGGCCTCGCCTTGCTCGAGGGCGCTGGCACAGGCCGAGGGGAGGGCCTCGACCAACTCGAAGAGGGGGCGTCCGTCGGGGAGGCGCGGCGCCGCGTCGCCTTGCAGCGAGTGGATCAGCGGGCGCGCGTTCAAAAAAGAGACCGCCACCGTGCGCAGCGGTTGCTCGGGAAGTTCGAATCCGTCGAAGTCGAAGGCGGCCATCTACGTCGATCTCCGGGGGCTCAGGCGAGGACCTTGAGTTTGAGGCGTTCTTTGTGGCCCGAGTAGGGGACGCTGGCGTCGAGGCGGATGCCCTCGAGGGGGGCGCCGTCGTCGGCCCACAGGCGCTTGTAGAGGGTGTCGCGCTCGACCGCGGTTCGGCCGGCTTCGCGAATGAGTCGCACGAGGTCGGTGCGGGTCATGGCCTGCGGCGTGTCGGCACCGGCCATGTGATAAATTTTCTCCTCTTGGACGGTGCCGTCGACGTCGTCGACGCCGAAGCTCAAGGCGATCTGGGCGGTCTTGATGCCGATCATGATCCAGTAGGCCTTGATGTGCTCGATGTTGTGCAGCATCAGGCGAGAGACGGCGTAGGTGCGTAGGTCGTCGACGCCGGTCGGTCCCGGGAGCTTGCCGAGGTCGTTGTTCTCGGGGTGGTAGGCCAGCGGGATGAAGGTCTGAAAGCCGCCCGTCTCGTCTTGGAGGGCGCGCAGGCGCAGCATGTGGTCGATGCGCTCTTCGAGGGTCTCGACCGTGCCGTAGAGCATCGTGCAGTTGGTGCGCATGCCCAGACGGTGGGCGGTGCGGTGCACATCGAGCCATTGTTCGGCGTCGGCCTTGTCGCGGCAGATCTTCTTGCGCACGCGAGCAGCGAAGACCTCGGCGCCGCCGCCGGGCATGCTGTCGAGGCCGGCCGACATCAGCTCGCGCAGGACCTCTTCGTAGGACATGCCGAACTTCTGGGCGAAGTAGTGGATCTCGACGGCGGTGTAGGCCTTGAGGTG
>JAUIJR010000479.1 GCA_030431075.1 Polyangia bacterium
CATGGCCGTCCTCGAAATCGTCAAATACCCCGATGAGCGCCTTCGACACGAGACCTTCGATGTCGAGACGATCGACGACGGGGTCAAAGAGCTCGTCCGCGATCTCATCGACACCATGTTCTCGCTGAATGCCGCGGGCATCGCCGCCATCCAGGTCGGCCGCTACGAGCGCATCTTCATCATCGACGGCATGGTCGCCACCGGTGAAGAGGGCGCCGACCCCTTGGTCTTCATCAACCCCGAGATCGTCGAGACGGGCGGCGGCCTCGCCGTCTCCGAAGAGGGCTGCTTGAGCTTCCCCGGTGTCTTCGTCGAGATCCGACGCCCGCGCAGCGCGAAGGTGCGCGCGCTGAACGTCGAGGGCGAGACCTTCGAGGTGGAAAGCGACGGCCTGTTCGGTCGCGCGCTCCAGCACGAGCACGATCACCTCACCGGCAAGCTGATGATCGACTTGGTCGGCATGGTCAAAAAAGAGGTCATCAAGCGCAAAATGAAGCGCTACCACGCCGAAGCCGAGCGCGAAGCGCTGCCGGCCGAGTGAGTCGATCGCGCAGCTCGAGCGCCGAGGCGCGATCGAACGCGCGCCGTGAACGCGCGCCGGACGAGACGGCGGCGAGATGATGGGGCGTGAGGGGTCGAAGCGTGGCGCTTCGCCCCACCTTGGTGCGTGTCCTCGGCGGGGCGCCGCGGCTAATCTGTAATTCGGAGGGGTTGGCAGCCTAGGCGGAAAGACCGCGTAGGCACGTCTCGTGCACCCCAACTTCACCCTGATGACCGAGGATCCCGACGCGCCGCCTCTTCGCGTGCCGCCCGAGAGCACCCGCCGGGATGCCCTCGCTCAGGCCGCGCCGGGCGAGTTGTTGCCGAGCTTGCCGAGCCCGGGCATGCGTCTGCCGGGCAACTACATCCTCGGAGAGCGTCTCGGGCACGGCGGCATGGGCGAGGTCTTCTCCGCGCGCGACCTTCGCTTGCGACGCGAGGTTGCGATCAAGTTCTTGCGTCCGGAGTGGTCGCGGATCCACGCAGTGCGCGAAGCCTTCATCCACGAGGCCCGCTTGATGGCCTCGATGTGCCACATGCACGTGGTCGAGGTCTTCGAGTACGGCGCCTGGGTGTCGACCGGGGGCGAAGTCCCCTACATCATCATGAACTACCTCGGCGGCACGACCCTCGCCGCCGAGCTCGAGCAGCAGCGGCGCGAGGGTGGCGACCAGCCGGTCGATGATGCGCGGGCCTTCGCGTGGCTGCTCGACTTGTGCGCGGGGGTTGGGGCCATCCACGAGGCCGGCTTCGCGCACGGGGACTTGTCGCCGCACAATCTGATCTTCAGCGAGGACGGACGCCTGGTCGTGGCCGACCTCGGCGTGGCCGGCTTGCAGGTGCTCGACGTGGCCGCCATGAAAGGCCTGGGCACAGCTGGCTACCGCGCGCCGGAGCTTCGAGCCGAGGGTCCACGGGAGCACTCCTTCGTCGATGGTGTGCTGCGCGACGTCTGGGCGGCAGGGGCCATCGCCTACGAGGTGCTCGGTGGGCGACCCTATTGTGGCGAGGGCAAGCCTGGCCCGCCCCTGGGGAGACTGCGCCCGGACCTCTCGCCGCGCGTGTTGTCGGCGGTCACCGCCATGCTCGAGTGCGAGCCCGCCCGCCGCGCCAACACGATGACCCGTCTCGCCCGGGCCTTGGCCTCGCTGATGCCGGCCGAGCCCGAAATCTCGGCCTTGGGGGTCGACCTCCTCGTGCTCTTGGACGACGACCCCGACTTTTTGGCCTTGGTCACCGCCGAGCTCGACGAGGCCTTGCCGGGCGTCGAGGTCCGCGGCACCGAGCTCTTCGAGGAGGCGCAGATCTGGCTGAGCCAGCGACGCGGTGTCTTGTTGACCGACCTCGACATGCCGGAGATCGACGGCCTCGGCGTGATCGAGGAGCTGCGCAGCTACGACGTGCGCACGCCGATCGTGCTGCTCAGCGCGCGCGCCGATCCGCAGATCTGGCGTCAGGCGCGTGATGCCGGTGCCGACGCCTGCTTTCCCAAGCCGGTCGACGTCGAGCTGCTCATCGCGGTGCTCGAGGCCCACACCCAAAAGCGAGCGGCGACGGCGAGCGCCTGAGGCCGCGCCGGCGTCCGTGCTTCGGCGCCTAGCGACGAAAGCGAACGTGGAAGTGGTCGTCGTGGCCCTTCCAGTGGCGAATGATGCCGGCCGAGCGACCCTTGCCGCGCGGGTACTGGAAGAGCTCTTCGAGGGTGTCTTGGGAGACGCCGCGCGACTTGGCGTAGTCGTAGAGCATCTTTTGGACGTAGTAGTCGACGAAGACGTACTGGACTTCGTTGGTGTCGATGAAGGCCTTGATCAGCCGGTAGCTGCGCATCGCGTCGAAGTTGCTCGAGCTCGCACGCACGAAGCGTTGGGTCTCGCGGTGTTCTCCGGTCAGCACGTAGCCGATGTCGACGTCGCGCCCATGTTGGTGGGAGCGGTGCGGCGGGAAGGGGCCGCCGGCTTTCCGACTGATGTCGCCGACGTGAACTTTGGGTCCGCCTTTGGAGCGCTGCCGGTAGGCGGCGATGGCCTTTTGGATCAGGCGGATGGTCTTCGAGGTGCCCCAGCTCAGCGAGCTCGCCTTGGTCGTGTAGTAGCTGCCCGAGCGCAGCAACACGCCGCCGGACAAGGTGCCCTCGTCGCTGTCGATGGCCCCGAAGCCCGGGACCACGCGCCCGTCCTCGTAGACGGTGAGGGTCTGGCCCGCGCGCAGGCCGTCGCTGGCTTTGACCTTGCCGCGCTGGAAGGCGAGCAGCTCGCGCGTGGTCAGGCCGTACTTCTTGGCGATGGTGCTCAAGCTCTCGCCCGAGCGGACTTTGTGCTCGACCCGCTTGCGCTCGCGCGGGGCGATCTCGGGGCAGACGCGGATGTCTTGGCCCGGGCGGATCAAGTTGGGGTTGTTGGCGAGGCTCGAGTTGAGTCGGTAGAGGTCTCTGCGACGCACGCCGTAGCGGGCGGCCACGCTGGAGACGATCTCGCCGGGGACGACTTCGTGCACCCAGATCGGCGTGCGCATGCCACAGGTGCGGGACTTCTTGCCGCTGCTGCGACCGCCGATGCCCTCGTGGGCGCCGCCCGTGTCGCCGCAGATCTTCAGGGTCTGGCCGACGCGGATCCGGCTCGCGTCACCGTCGAGCGAGCTGTTGCGGCGCAAGATGCTCGAGGTGCTCGAGCCGTAGTCGCGCGCGAGCTTGGAGAGGGTGTCGCCGCGGACGACCTCGTGCTCGACCAGGTAGTTTCCGCCGCCGCAGCTGACGCGCGAGCGCTTCTTCTTCGACTTGCTGGAGCCCGAGCTGCTCGACTCTTTCTCGACGCAGACCTTGATCTCTTGGCCGGGCCGGATCGAGCGCGGATCGACGCCGGGGTTCGAGCGCTCGACGATGGCGCTGCCGACCCCGTGGGCGTGGGCGATCTTCGAGAAGCTGTCGCCCGACTTGACCGTGTAGTCGACGGCCGTCTCACCGCTGCGACAAGGGCCGGCCTGCGCCTCGGTGGCGAGGAAGAGCCACGCGAACACGAGCGCAGCCATGGCGCTGGCCCAGCGCGTGGCGAGCCTCCTCGATCGACTGGCGGCGAACATCGAGGACCTGCTTCGCATGGATCGAAAGCGGGTTCAAGGCGCCGCAGCAGCGGATCTGGGGCCGTCCCGCGGCATTTTTGGGGCGCCTGGTGCAATCACGACGAAGTGGCGGTCGCCCGTGAATAGGCCCGGCGCCTCATGCGTCTGTGTCGCTTCGCCCTCGGACGAAAGGTGCGCGCAGACGCTCAGCTTTGGCGCGGGCCCTCGTCGCTGGCGACGAAGCACACCCGCTCCGGGCCGCAGTCGTCGGGAGTGCAAGGCGCATGGTCGGGGCCGGTCACGTAGGCCGTGCGCAGGCAGTGGTAGTGGCTCGAGCGACTGGTCGCGTAGGCGTCCGGGGTCTCTTGGCCATAGACGTGCATCGCCTTG
>JAUIJR010000036.1 GCA_030431075.1 Polyangia bacterium
GAAGGCGATCGAGATCGGGGAGCCCGAGCAGCCCCAAAATGAAGCCGACGACACCCAAAAGCCCGGTGGCCAGGCCCGCTGCATGACGTGCGAGAATCGCGCCCATCGATCGAAGGATAGCACCCGCCGCGTCCTGTGCACCTGAACGGGCTTGCAACGCACCCCCCGACCCGCTAAGAAGCCGACCCCCCGCGCGTGTAGCTCAGCTGGATAGAGCGTCGCCCTCCGGAGGCGAAGGCCAAAGGTTCGAATCCTTTCACGCGCGCCAGTTTTCGGCCCCCAGGGGCCGGTTTACGGAGGCCCGGTCGATGCCGGGCCTTTGTAATTGGCTCCGGGGCGGGGAGGGGTTCACGCGGAGCGCGCCAGGGGGGGTGGGGGAGATTTAGAGGGGCGGTTTGAGGGAAGATCGGCTGGCGGAGGAGACCGCGTGTCGACGGACCCGAGCTTTCAGTCAGCCCGCGAGCAGCTCTCTAGGCTCGACAAAGATCCGGCACTGGTCGACTTGTTCGAAGCGGTGCTCGGGCGGCTCCGTGACGAGGGGGTCTCGGTCGAGTTGGTGGGGCATTGGGATGGTGACTGCGCAGCGTTGGGCTTCGAGTTTTGGAGTGCGCAGCGGGGCATGGGTCGGCTCGCCTACGTGTCCGTCTGGAACTGCCCGGCGAAGCTGGTGGACGTCGAGCTCGAGTCAGTCGGCCCGGAGCGTCGCGTTCTCACTGCGATGCAGCGTGTAGCTCGCGACGCGCTGGCGACATGGTTGTGTCGCCAGCTTCCTGGCGAGGATTGAACCCCCTACGTAAACACCGCCGACACCGTGTCCCCCGAGACCGCGAAGTTGATTGGGCTCCCGTTGTAGGTGCCGGTGAACTGGGTGTTCTGCATGCCGGCGACTTGGGGGGCCTTGAGGAGGGGGACGTTGGCGGTGGGTTGGGTGGTGCCGGTGAGGGTGAAGGTGAGGGGGGCGCTTTGGAGGGTGAAGGTGGTGGCGACGGTGATCACGGGGGTGGTGCCGCCGACTTGCATGCTGATGCTGCCGTTGGCGACGGTGAGCGTGCCCAGGTTGAGCGTGCTGCGGGTGCTGGCGGTCACGTCCATCAGGCCGCCCGACAAGGTGATGCTCGCGCTGCCGCCGTCCGCGTTGCGCGAGAACTGGATCGTGCCCGGTTCACCGCCGAGGCCGCCGGTCGCCGAGATCGTTGCGTAGCCGGCTGTCGCTTCGTAGTCGAAGATCGTCGATCCGCCGGCGCAACCCGGCACCGTTCCGCCCAGGTTCGTGATCGTCGACGTCGCCGCCGAGGGGCCTGCCACCGACTTGTCGCCTTCGTGCTCCCAGGGCAGGAAGGTGAAGCTCGTCTGGCCCGACTGCGCGTTGGCCACCACCGCCGGGTGGTTCGTGATCTTCGCCGCGCGCGCGTTCGTTTGGTAGTAGGGCCAGCGTCCGTTCACCGCGAACAGGGTGTAGCCCCCGCCGCTCGAGCCCGGCACCGCGCCGCCGTAGTTGTCGATCGTCGCCGTGCCCGCGTTGGCGGATCCGTAGATGCCCGTGAACTCCGTGTGGCCTCCGCTGCCGCTTTGGCCCTCTTTCACGCCCATGTTCTCGATCGTGGCGTTGCCTGCGTTCGCGCCCGAGATCGGCGCCATGTAGGGGTAGTTGTTGTTGAAGGAGGTCACCCCGCCGTTGCCGACGGTCGCCGCGTGGTTCGTGATCTTTGCGTTGCCCGCCGTCGCTATCCCGTCGAAGGCCGTGTCGCCGCCATTGCCGGACGGTCCCGTCGCGCCTTGGTTGATGATCGTCGCGTTCTCGGCCGAGGTCTGCTCGAAGAACTGCGTGTTGCCGCCGTCGCCGACCGTGCCGCCCACGTTCGTGAAGCTTGCGCTGGCCGCTTTGGCGTAGTTGTGGAACACCACGTTGCCGAAGGTGTCCGTGTCCTCCGCGCCGGTCGTCCCCGTCACCGTGAAGCTCGCCGTCGCCGCCGTACTGAAATGCAAGAAGCGGACTTCGGCACCCACCGTCGAGTAGTGGCCGGGGCGGCGCGAGCCCACGCTCACCGAGAAGTTCGCCGAGCCGGCCGACGCGCGCTGGTTGAAGGTGATCACGCCGCCGCTTTGCGAGTCGGGCGTCGTGGGGCCCACGATGTAGCTGATGCTCGAGTCGCCCGCGTTGGCCGTGTTCATGAAGGCCAGCTGCACTTGGGTGTTCGAGGTGCTCGTGGCTTGGACGTTGAAGGTCTGGGGCTGGCCCGAGCTGTTGGTGACGCCGGCGCCCATGATGCTCAGGGTCGGCGCGGCTGGCTGCTCCTCGTCGAAGAGCAGGGTGTAGGCCGGCGCCCCGCTGACGAAGCTGATCTCGTTGACGGTCTGGGGGCTGACGAAGGTGAAGTTGATCGTGTTGTTCGTCGCCTTGCTCCCGTTCGCACCGAAGGTCGCCACGTCGGTCGGCAAGTTGCCGCCTTGCCAGTTGCCGTACCAGGTCCAGGTGCCCGTGCCGTCCGCGTTTTGCCAGGTCGCGCTCACGGGGCTCGGGGCGGCCACGGGGATCGGGTCCTGGGTCGGATAGGTCTCGTCGATGCCGCGCGTGAGCGTCGGCAGGTCCGTCCGCGGCGTGCTCAGCGTAAAGACGCTCTCGAAGGTCGGGGCCTCGTCGACGCGGTCGCCCATGCCCCAGTTCTCTTTGGGCACCCCGAACCACGAGAGCACCGTCGCGGCCAGGGAGGTCGCGTCGTAGGGGGTGTTCGTGTCGTTCGAGCGAAAGACCGTGTTCTTGGCGACCAGCGGCGAGATGACCAGGGTCGGGACGCGCGTGCCCGTCGTGTTGAAGGTGTAGCCATCGTTGCCGTCGTTGGGCCACGCCTTGGTCATGAACTGCGAGGGCTCGTGGTCGTACATGCCGCCGCCCTTGGAGAAGCTGACGACGAGCACGGTCTCGTTCCAGTTGGGGCTGGAGGACAGCGCGTTGAAGATGTTTTGGAGGGCCTGCTCACCCGGAAGCACGTCGCCGGTGGGGTGGTAGGAGGTAAAGACGCCCGAAGGGTCGTACCAAACCGGCTCCAAAAAGCAGAAGGCGGGTAGGGTGCCGTTGGCTGCGTCGGTGAAGAAGCTGGCGACCGGTCGCACGTACTGGCCCGAGTAGGCATCGACCGAGGGCAGCTGACCTTCGAGCCACAGGTGGTAGGTGTAGGGGAAGCCTTCCCAGAGCACCGAGTAGTAGATCGCCCAGTCCATGATCGCGTGGTTGGCGAGGACCTTCCAGATCGACTGCCGGCGTTGGCGCATCGGAAAGTAGGTGTAGGCATCGCCGCCCTCGTAGGAGGTGGTGATGTCGAGGGCCGAGCCCGTGGCCATCGTGGCGCGGTTGGTGGTGGTGCCGCCCGCCTCGCTCGAGAACCAGTAGTCGGACACGCCGTACCACTGGGCCAAGCCGTTGAGGATGCCCAGCTGCGCCGGCGAGTAGGTCGCCATGATCTGATCGTTGGCGTTGTTGAGCACGAAGCCGGCCATGTCGGCGGCTTGGCCGGCTTGGTAGGTCGCGTAGCCGCCCTTCCACTGCTGGCGGATCGCGTCGGGTGTGCCGTGGAAAGGATCGAGGACCGGCGTGTCGAGCTTGAAGGTCGTGCCGACGGCGCCGCCTTGGTACTGGTTTTGGTAGAACTTCGCGCCGGTCGAGTCCTCGTTGTAGTTCGAAGTGCTCGCGCCTTTGAAGGGGGGGCTCGCGGTCGCGCCCACCCAGTTGATGTTGGCGGCGCTCGTCTGGTCGTAGAGCCAGCCGACGACCGAGTCGAAGCTGCGCGACTCGAGCACGTAGTAGACGACGTGCTTGATGTTCTGGCGCATGAAATCCATCGTCCCCGGCGTTCCGGGCAAGGCGGCGTCGGCCTTGGCGCCTTCGCGCTTCTCGGGCGCGGGGGCCGGCGGCGAGAGGGCCTGCAAGGAGCTGCCGGCGTCGCAGGCGAAGCCCTCGGGCCACTGCCCCTTCTTCGGCTTCGAGAAGGGGGCCTCGCGCAGGTACTCGAAGACGATGTGCTCGCGCTTGCCCGGGGTCCAGGCGACGAGCTGACCGGCGACGACCAGCAAGTGGGAGTGGTCCTCGATCTCCAGCACGCCCGAGCCGATGGCCGGGTAGCTCAGCGGATTGGGCAGCTGGGGGTCGAAGCTGAAGAGGCGGTAGGTGCCGGTACCTTGGTTCACGACCATCACGTCGTTCCCGATGGGCACGAGCAACTCGTCCTCGCCGACCGTGGGGAAGGCGTCGGGGTCCGCCATCGAGACCTTGATGGGGTCTTGGCTGCCTTGGGTGGCGTCGTTGTAGGCGTCGAAGTTCCACAGGCCGAAGCTGCTGCGTCCCGGGGTGGGCAGGCGCGAGAGCACGTAGCCGGTGATGCCCGTCAACGAGAGATCGGTGATCTGCGGCCCGCCGACGGCGTCGGTGTAGGAGTAGTCGCCGGTGAACTTGTCCCAGTACCAGCTGCCTTGCTGCGACAAGATGAACAGCAGGTGGTGACCGGTGGGGTAGGACTGCCACAAGCGAAAGTCGACGTAGGCCGACTCGCCGAGGGTCACGCTGCTCGGCGGCTTGTAGTACAGGACGTAGCTGCCGACAGTGGTCGAGAGGTACTCGGCGTCGAGCTTGGCGATCTCGTCGGGGAGCTCGAGCTCTTCGAGGTGAGCCTTGGCGTCGTCGGGGCTCCACCTCCACAGTTTGCGGTGACCAGTTTCGCGAGAGTGAGAGAGCAAGAAGCTGTGCGCCATCGATCCGTCCAAGCGCGACAATTTACCGCCCACGCGGCGCACAAAACAACGCGAGGCGAGCCCGATCGCGAAAGCCTTCGAGCTTCGCGACCCACTGGCCTCGCGTGTTCACCCGCGCGTCACCCGGGTGCGCGAAAGGGTCTGCGCACTCAGCCGATCTCGCCGGCCGTGATCGCCTCGACGAGTTGATCGAAGGCGGCGTTCCAGCCGTCGACGAATCCCATCTCGGCGTGCTTGGCCGCCGATTCCGGGTCGGCATGTCGCGCGACGACGCTGTACTTGGTGCCGCCCTCGTGCGCTTCGATGGTGACGATGGCGCTGAAGGGGAAGCCTTCGCCGGCGGGGGTGGGCCGATAGCCGGGACCCAGCGCGCTGGTGAAGACCAAGCGGCGCGGGGCCTCGACCTCGAGGAAGCAGCCGGTGCTGTCCATCTCGGGCCCACCGGGGCCGGACATCACGGTGCGAAAGGCTCCGCCGGGGCGTAGGTCGATCTCGCAGTGGGTGGTCTTCCACGGTCGCGGGCAGAACCATTTTTTGAGGTGCTCGGGCTCGGTCCAGCCGGCCCACACCAAGGCGGGGTCGACGTCGACGGTGCGTTCGAGGTGGAGGTCCAAGGTGGGGTCGAACCAAGGGTCGGAATCTTTGGGATTGCTCATCGTGACTTCTTCTTCTTTCGGGTCGCGCCTTTGCGCGCGGTGGACTTGCTCGGGGACGTGCTCGCCGCTTGGCTTTGGGCTTTGAGGTCGAGGAGGTAGGCGTCGAAGGCGTCGAGCCGGCGCTCCCAGGCGCTGCGCTGCTCGTCGAGCCAGCTGCGAACCGGCTCGAAGGCCTCGGGCTCGAGGGTGTAGGTGCGCACCCGGCCCTCTTTGTTCGAGCGGACCAAGCCCGCGTCTTCGAGCACCCGCAAGTGCTGCAAGAAGGAGGGCATCGCCATGTCGAAGGGCGCATGCAGATCGCTGACCGGTGCGTTGCCCCGGGCCAGGCGCTGCAGCACGCCACGGCGCGTGGGGTGGGCCAGGGCCCGAAACACCGCGTCCGTAGAATGGGTAGGCATCTACCTAAGCATGCCCAGGGCGGATAGAAAGGTCAATGCCTAAGTTTTCTTTGGGCGCTCGCCCGCGGGCCTACGCGCAAAATTCTCAATTTGCAGGCTTGGGCGATCGATCCCCCGACCCCATGGCACTTCTCCGACGGACCCCTCAAACTCAGGACCTAGCCCCGATGAAACGCTTGTCATCCCATCTTCTCAGCCGCGCCGGTCTCGTCGGCGCCGTCGCCTTCGGCGGCGCCTTTGCTCTGTACAGCCCCGAGGCCGAAGCTTGCGGCGGAACCTTCTGCGACCAGGGACCGAACGCGATGCCCGTCGACCAGTCGGGCGAGAACGTCATCTTCGTGATCGAGCCCGGGCAGGTCGAGGCCCACATCCAGATCCAGTACGACCCGGACACCAGCGCCGAGCAGTTCGCCTGGGTCATCCCCGTGCAGTCGCTGCCGGAGTTCGCCGTTGGCTCGGAGCTCTTCTTCGACGCGGTGCTCAACGCGACCGTGCCGGTCTACGGCTTCAACACCCAGTTCGACAGCTGCGGCGACAGTACCGGCGACAGCACGGCCGGCGGGACCTTCTCGAGTGACGGCGGGTCGGCGAGCAGCGGGACCACCGGCGGCGACGAAGGGGGCGGCGGCCCGACGGTCGTCTTCCAAGACACGGTCGGTGCCTTCGAGATCTCGGTGCTCCAAGGCGGCACCATCGACGAGGTCATGATGTGGTTGGCGGACAATGGCTACCAGCAAGACCCGGCGGCCATGCCGATCTTGGGTGAGTACCTCGACGAGGGCTTCATGTTCGCGGCCATGAAACTGACCATGGACGCGAGCACGGACACCATCCACCCGGTGACCTTGCGCATGGCCACCGACGAGGCCTGCGTGCCCCTGCGCTTGACGGCCATCGCGGCCAGCGAGGACATGGACGTGCGCACCTTCTTCTTCGGCAACGAGCGCGTCGTGCCCACCAACTACCGGCACGTCGAGGTCAACCCGCTCAAGATCGACTGGGTCAACCTCGCCAACAACTACAAGGACGTGATCACCTTGGCCGTCGACGCCGACGGGGCCGACGGCAACGCCTTCGTGACCGAGTACGCGGGCACCGACTTCGCCATCTCCACCGGCCAGTTCAGCCAGCCCTCTTGGCAGACCGCGGTCGGCGGCTCCGCCGCCTTGGTCGACTCGCCGGTGGGTCTGTACGAAGTGCTCAGCGGGGCGAACTTGTTCTACTGCGACAACGAGTGGGACTACGCCTGCTTCGCCAACCACCCGCTGCTCGACGGTCTGCTCGGTCAGTTCGTGCCGGTGCCGGAGGGCGTCGAGCGCGTCGAGTTCTACAGCTGCTTGAGCTGCTACGACGCGCTGATCGATCTGACGGCCTGGGACGCGGCCGAGTTCTCGCAGGCGATCCAAGAGCGCATCGTCGACCCGGGCCTGCGCGCGAGGGACATCGTCGACACCTATCCCTACATCACGCGCATGTACACGACCATCTCCGATGTGGAGATGAACGAAGATCCGATCTTCCGCCCCAACCCGGACCTCGATCCCGTGGTGCGTCGCCGCATGGCCACGCAGACCATCCACTGCGAGGGCACGGCGACCATGACCCTGCCCGACGAGCGTGAGGTGTGGATGCCCGACCCGAACGTGTGGCCGGACATCTTCCCGGACGAGATGCCCTGGGACGAGACCATCAGCCGCGGAACCATGAGTGGCGCCCTGATGGAGGTCTCGACCAAGACCGTGCAGATCGACGAGCTGCTCGACCGCTGGAACGGCAACAACCCCAACCCGACCAACCCCGGGGCCGACGGTGATGCCGGCGGCAGCGGTGGCGCGTGTGCCTGCGACACGGGGGCACCGGCCGGTGGCGGCTTGGCCTTCGCGTTGCTGGGCTTGTTGGGTCTCGGGGCCACCCGACGCCGTCGCTGATCGGCGGCACGAGGCAGTCACTCCCGTCGCGGCGTCCATCTCAGGGTGGGCGCCGCGCTCGCGTTTTTCGCTCCGCCTACAGGCAGCTGTCCCACACGCCGAAGCCGCCGTCGGTGGTCGCGCCCCAGCTGACGCCGTTGGCGGTGACCTGCACGAGGTTGCCGCCCAAGCCCGTGTCGTGGCGGTAGAGCAGGGAGGCGCTCTCGTTGCCATCGAGGCTGCCGCAGCCGGATTCGGCGGCGAAGGCCGCGGCCACCGCGTCCGAGTCGGGCAGGGCCGCGGGGTTGGTGATGGCCTCGGTGGAGACGACGTTGCCGGCCGGGAATTCGACTTGAGGGTAGTCGCCGGTCCAGTCCTCGCTCATGTAGATCACCGAGATGTCGCCGCTGGGGCTCTTGAAGCCAAAGTTCCAGCGCCGCACGAAGCCGGTGCTGCCCTCGAGGTCGACGGTACCGTCGCCTTCGATGCCGATGGCGTTGATCTGGACGAGGTACGCACCACCGTCGATGTCGGCTGCGCGTTCGAGGGCATCGTCGAGGTAGACGAGCATCGTCTCGACTCGCGGCGGGGCATCGCCGTCGCCGTCGCCATCGCCATCGCCCGTCCCGTCGCCGTCGCCGTCGCCCGTCCCGTCGCCGTCGCCGTCGCCGTCGCCGTCGCCGTCGCCTCCGGTCTCCGGCCCGCTGCTCTCGCTGCTCGAGCTCCCTTCGCTCGTGGTCGAGCTCGAGCTGTCGGTCAGGGATCCGCTGCTCGCGTCACTGGTCGCGTCGCTCCCCTCGTCCTCACCTCCCGTGACCGTACAGCCCCCGAGGGAGGCGAGCGTGGAGAGGGCGAAGACGAGGGGGGCGGTGATACGCATCGACGCAGTCTAGCGTGCGTCCACGCGTGACCGCTAGACGTCCGGGCCGCGCAGCCACGCTTGGTAGCGCGCCCATGCGCCTTGGACGTCCTCGACCACGACGTACAAGGCCGGGACCATCAGCAAGACGATGACGGTCGCCGCGAGCACCCCGAAGGCCAAGCTGATGGCCATCGGGATCAAGAAGCGGGCCTGCATCGAGGTCTCGGCCAGCATCGGCGCCAAGCCGAAGAATGTCGTCAACGAGGTCAGCAAGATGGGGCGGAAGCGGGTCGCGCCGCCGTCCAAGATCGCCTCGAGCGCGGTCGCGCCGTCGCGCCGTCGTTTGTTCGTCGCGTCGATCAGGACCAAGGAGTCGTTGACCACCACGCCCGAAAGGGCGACGAGGCCGAACATGCTCATGATGCTCAGGCCGTAGCCCATCAGTGCGTGGCCGGCGATCGCCCCCACGAAGCCGAAGGGGATCACGGCCATGATGATCAAGGGTTGGACGTAGCTGCGAAAGGGCACGGCCAGCAGCGCATAGATGACGAAGAGGGCCAAGAGGTAGCCCTTGCCGAGCGCGCCGAAGGCTTCGGCTTGCTCGCGGTTCGCCCCCACGAAGCCGGCTTGCAAGTCCGGGTACTTCTTTTGGAGTTCGGGGAAGTACTCCTTTTCGATCGCGCTGAGCACGGGACGCGGAGACTTGACCCCCGGCTCGAGCTCGGCCGAGACGGTGACCACGCGGCGCCCGTCTTCGCGACGGATCGAGGTGGGCACGCGGTTGCGCTTGGCGCGGGCGACGTAGTTTACGGGGACTTCGCCGCCGCGCGAGGTTCGGATCGTGAGCCGATCGAGGTCGTACTCGCTCTCGCGCTCGGCCTCGGGGAGGCGCGCGACGATCTTGATCTCGTTGCGCTCGCGTTGTTCTCGGATGGCCTCCGCCCCATAAAAGGAGGAGCGCAGCTGGTTGGCGAGATCGGTCGCGCTCAGGCCGAGCGAGCGGGCCTCGTCGCGCAGCTGGTAGTCGAGCTGCGGCTTGCCCTCGGCGTACTCGTTGGCGACGTTGGTGAGGTCCGAATAGGTTCCGAGCTTCTCGGCCACCTCGCGCGAGGCCTGGGCCAGGATGTCCGCGTCGGTGTGCATCAGCTGGATGGCCACCGGCGCGCCGGCACCCGGGCCGGAGGTCGCCGAGTAGGTGATCGACTCGAGACCGATCAGCGTGGGTGTGTGCTCGCGCCAGTGGGCCGCGAAGCTCTCGGCCGTGAACTCGCGCTCGGCCGAGGGCACCAAGGAGACCTCGAAGCCCACGAGGTGGCTGCCGGTCTCGCCGCCACCGCCGCCCGGACCCCGCACCGGGGCCGAGGAGCCCACGCGCGTGAACACGCCGCGCACGTCCTCGGCACCGAAGTGGTCGATGCTCTCGCGCAAGGCGCTTTGCAGCTTGGTGCGGACTTCTTCGGTGCGGTCGAGCGAGACGCCGTAGGGCAGCTGCGCTTGGACCATCACCACGTCGCCTTCGAGTTGGGGGAAGAAGTTGAAGGGCACGCGACCCGAGGCCACCAAGCCCACGGTGAGGACGAAGACCGCGAAGGCCCCGGCCAAGAAGATGTAGCGCAGGCGGATCAGGCGCTCGGCCAGGGGACGGTAGACGCCCTGGATGAAGCGCTCGAGCCCGCGCGCGACCAGGTCTTGCAGCTTGTAGACCAGGCCGAGGGGGCCGCCGCTTTGGGGCTTGCCCGACTTCATGTGGGCCAAGTGGGCCGGAAGTACGAAGAAGGACTCGACCAAGGAGATCAGCAGCACCGCGATCACGACCGCGGGGATCAGCTTGAAGATCTTGCCCATCGTGCCGGGCACGAAGAACATCGGCGCGAAGGCGGCCACGGTCGTCAAGATGGCGAAGGTGATCGGTGCGGCCATCTCACGGGCGGCCAGCACGGCCGCCCGCATCGGCTTGTGGCCCTCTTCGCGCAGGGCGTAGACGCGCTCGCCCACGACGATGGCGTCGTCGACGACCATGCCCAGGGTCACGATGAAGGCGAACAAGGTGATCATGTTGATCGAGAAGCTGGTGCTCCCCAGGACCACGAAGGCGCCCAAAAAGGAGATGGGGATGCCGAGCGAGACCCAAAAGGCCAAGCGAAGATCCAAAAAGAGCGCGAGCACGAGCAGCACGAGGACCAGGCCCATGCCGGCGTTGCGCAACAAGAGATCCATGCGGTCGCGCAGGATCTCCGAGTCGTCGGCCCAAACCGCGATGCCGATCTCCGGGGGCATCTCGCCGCGCAGATCGTCGGCGTAGTCGCGCACGATCTTGGCCACCCCCGAGGGGGTCTCGTCGCCGGTGCGGTAGGCGGTGACGCGCACGGCCGGCTTGCCGTCGTAGAGGTTGTACTGCTTGGTGTCCTCGTAGCCGTCGGTGATCTTGGCGATGTCGCCCAGACGCAGGTGCCCACCGTTTTGGGTGCTGCGCAGCGAGAGGTCGAAGAGGTCGCCGGCGTCGCGTTTGCGGTCGGCCACGCGCACACGGATCTCGCCGCGTTCGGTGTCGATGGCCCCGGCCGGCAGCTCGAGCGAGGCCAAGGTGATCTCACGGGCGATGGCCTGCAAGCTGAGCCCGTAGCGCTCGAGCTCCTCGCGGGGGACTTCGACCGCGATCTCGAGGGGCGGCACGCCTTCGATCTCGACTTGGCTCACGCCCTCACGGCTGAGGATCTCGAGGCGGGCCTGCTCGGCGATGTCGTGCAAGGTCCGCAGCTCTTGGTCCCCGTAGACCATGAGCGAGACGACCTGGCGGCGGTTCTTGGCCAGCGAGACGATGGGCTCTTCGGCCTGCTCGGGGAAGGTGATGATGCGGTCGACCTCGTTCTTGACGTCGGCGAGCACCTCTTGGGGGTTGGCGTCGAGCTGAAGCAGCACGCGCACCGTGCCCGCCCCCTCGGCCGAGGTGCTCTCGACGCGCTTGACCCCGTCGAGTCCGCGGACGCGCTCTTCGATGGCCAAGACGATGCCTTGTTCGACCTCTTCGGGAGCCGCGCCGGGGTAGGCGACGCTCACGTTCACCTGATCGAGATCGAACTCGGGGAAGACCTCTTGCTTGGTGCCGAGGACGCCGGCGACGCCCGCGACCAAGAGCACGAACATCAGCAAGTTGGCGGCGACCGAGTTGCGGGTCATCCACGCGATGGGCCCTTTGCGGGTCTCGGTGGGGGTGGGCGTGGGGGCCGACTCGAGGGAGTCGTCCGCCTCGAAGTCCGTGTCGTGAGAACTCATGGCTCCACGCCTCCCGCGGCGCCGGTGGCTTGCCCTTCGTCGTCGCTTTCGGGCGTGGGGGTCTCGGCGGCTTCTTCGGCGGGCGCGGCGGCGTTCGCCTCGTCGTTGGCCGCGGCCGTCTCGCCCGCGTCGCGGGTGTTCACTTTCATGCCCTCGACAGGGAGTTTGGGCTCGCCCATGACCACGCGGCTGCCGTCCTCGAGACCCTCGCTCGCGTAGACGTGGTCGGCGTCGCTCCAGGCGATCTTCAAGCTGCGTTGGCGCAGGCGATCCTCGGCGTCGACCGTCCACACCTGATTGCCGGCGAAGACGGCCGCGCGCGGGACCTTGGCGATGGAGGGGTGCTGGCGACCGTCGAGCTGTGCTTCGACGAAGGCCTCGGGCAAGAGCGGAATCTCGCCGGCCGCAACTTCGAAGGGATTGTCCACGGCGATGATCAGCTGAGCGCGGCGCGTCTCGGCCTCTAGCTCGGTGACGAGGCGAAGGACTCGCCCCTCCCACACGCGCGTAGCCTCGTCGCCGAGGCGCTGGACCACGCGGGCGGGGGAGCCCTCTTCGGCGCCGAAGCCGGGGATCGAGATCCACTGGAGTTGCTCGACGGGCACGGCGATCCGCACCCAGACCTGGTCGGTGGCCATCAAGGTGGCGAGCTGGGCACCGACGTTGACGAACTGACCCTCTTCGACCGACTCGCTGAGCACGGTGGCGTCGAAGGGGGCGCGGATGGTGGTGCGCGAGAGATCCGTGCGGGCCTTCGACAAGGCGGCCTTGGCCGCGCTGAGGTTGGCTTTGGCCGCGTCGCGTTGGGGTTCACGACGCACCACGGCGCTGGCCTCGGCGTCGGCGTTGGCGTCGCCGAGCAGCTTCCACTCGCGCTCGGCCGCGCGGGCGCGGGCGCGCTCGACCTCGAGGTCGCGCTCGGCCGCGGCCAGGGCATTTTTCTCGCGCTCGACGGCCGCCCGGTAGTCTTGGGGCTCGATGCGCGCGAGCACCTGACCTTCGAGCACCCGACCCCCGACGACCACGCTCGGGTCGAGGTACTTGAGGCGCCCGTTGAGCTGCGGGCTCAAGGTCAGGCGGCGCGCAGCTTCGACCCGACCGTTGCCGCGGATCAGGGCCTGGCGCGGCGCCACCTCGATGCGTTGGACTTCGACGGTCGGCGTCTTTTTCTCGGGGACTTCGGGCTCGGCCGACTTGGCGGTGCGCACCAGCACGGCCGCTCCGGCGACACCACCGCCGACGATGGCCACGGGGATGAGGAAGTTGAAGATGAAGCGTTTCATCGAGAGGGCTCCGCGTTCGTGTCGGGGGAGGAATTTCGGGGGGCTGCGGTCGACTGCGCGCGCGCGCCGTCACCGAGGGCTTGGTGCAATGAGACGCGCGCAGAGATCAGGTCCCGCTGGGCGGTGACGACGCTGAGCTCGGCTTGGCGCGAGGTGTTGAGCGCACTGAGCACGCTGAGGTAGTCGCCATCACCGTCGAGGTAGCGCTGACGCGCCGCGTCGAAGGCTGCGTCCGCCGCTTTGGCTTGACGCTGGTAGATCTCGAGCGCTTCGCTGCGCTCGCGCTCGGCCACGAGCGCGGACTCGACCTCTTGGATGGCCGTGACCGTCTTGGCGTCGACGTCGACCTCGGCCCGTCGGGCCTGGGCTTGGCGCTGGCGCACCGTCGATTGGCGTCGGCCGGCTTGGTAGATCGGCACACTCAAGGTGGCGCCCGCGTTCCAGAACCACTGCGAGTTGAAGTCGGTGATGCGGATCGCCTGCACCCCGCCTTGGGCCTGGAGGTTCAAGCTGGGGACGTACTGGCGCTTGGCGTTCTTGACCCGCAGATCCGCCGAGCTCGCGCGCGTCTCGGCGGCGGCCAGGTCCGGGCGGCGTTGGCCGAGCTCCGAGGGCCGACCGAGCGCGGGCGTCGGGGGCAAGGCCGGAAGCTCGGCCGCGACCGCGAAGTCCTCGCGGGGCCGCTCGCCCATGAGCACCGACAAGCGCTGCTCGAAGGTCTTCACCTGTTGGCGTGCTTGGGGCAAGAGCACCTCGGTCGAGGCGACTTGCTGCCGCTGCTGCAGCAGGTCGACGCCGGTGACCTGGCCGGCTTCGAAGCGCAGCTCCATCACCTCGAGCAGCGCGCGACTGGTCTCGAGCTGCCCTTCGACGATGCGCAGCTGGGCCTCGGCCGCGACGATGTCGTAGTAGGCGTTGACCAAGCTGGCCACCAAGCGCAGCGAGCTGTTCGCGCGGTCGAGCTCGGCCGCCTCGACGTCGCGCTTGGCCGCGCGATGATTGACGACCTCGCGCCCGCTCAGGTCGATGCCGAGCCGGGCGACGAGCACCGAGCTCCCCGTCCAGTAGAGGTTGGGGACCTCGATGGGCATGCCGGTCATCGGATCGACCTGGCCTCCGACCGCGCCACCGAACTGAAAGCCCAGGCTGTCCGTCGGCGCCATCGTGGCCGAGGTGTCCCAGGTGAGCGTGGGCAGCAGGGGAGCGAGGTTTTGTTGGACCAGCGCGTCGGCCTCGTCGATGCGCGTGTCGGCGGTGGCCAGGTCGTAGGACTGGACCAAGCCGGTGCCGACGATCGCGTCGAGGCGCGGGTCCCCGAAGCGGGTCCACCAGTCGTCGACCCGCGCGGCGCTCGTTTGGAGCGGAGCGTTGACGTAGCGATCATCGCTCGGCTCACCGGCCAAGGCGGAGCCAGAGATCGAGAAGAGGGCGGCAGCGAGAAGTAGAGTTCGTCGCATGGCAAAGTCTCCGGGCGTCTACTGTGCGGCCCCCTCGCGCGTGGCGATGGCCGCGTCGTCGGGGGCGATGGCGGCCCAGATCATGTCCGCGAGGTTGTTGCGGTAGGTCTCGTTCGCCAGCGGGGCGCGCTCGCCGAGCACGTGACGAAGCATGTGCGGCGCTTGCAAGCTGGCGATCATGGTCAGCGCGGTCGACTCGGGGTCGGCCACCCGTCCGCGACCACTGGCGTCGATCTGCCGGAACCAGTCGGCCAAGGCGCGGTGGGCGAGCACCGGCGGGGGTGGGTCGCCCCACTGCACTGCGTCCTCGGGCATGATCCCGGCCGCGCGCATCACCGACCAGCAAGGGACCGCGTCCTCGAAAAAGGCGTGGATGCTGTCCATGATCTGGCGCAGCTGTTGGCGGACCGGCCGCTCGTCGGGACCGCGAAGGACCCCGGCGATCCACGCCGGCGGTTGGTGCGGCAACAAGGCGGCGATCAGCAGGGCGCGCTTGGTCGGGTAGCGCTTGAAGAGGGCCGCTTGCGAGACCCCCAGCTCCTCGGCGATGTGGGTCGTGCTGACTTGGGGGCCGTGGGCCAAAAAGCAGGCGCGCGCCGTCTCGAGCAGTTCGCGGTCGGTGAAACTTCGGGGTCGCATGCGGGTCCGATGGCTCCCATTAGTTAGTGAGCAGTCACCAACTAACACGCAGATTCAGCGGCCGCCAGTTAATTGTTGAGCGCTCACTAACTTTGACCCGGCTGGAGCCAGCTTGGCTTCAGATCCTCGAATTTCGGCGATTACGTGGGGATCCAGGCCTTGCTAGCCTGTCCTGTGCTCTCACGGATCCGGCCCCTCGCGCCCGCGCTTCGCCGACTCGCCCTGCTCGGGATCGCCGCGATGGCCTGTCGGCCCGAGGCGACGAGCCCGGCGGAGCCCGTCGAGCTGCGCTCTTCGTGGACCGAGCTTCCCGCCTCCGAGATTGCGCTGAGCGACGGCACGCGGGTGGTGACCGGCTGGCGCTGGCGCAGCATCGGCGCGCGCTTGGTCTTGGCCTTCGACTACCGAAAGGTGGGGGATCCGGCCGAGTCGGGGGCGAGCTTCGCCGCGAGCCTCGAGGTCAAAGGCGCCGAAGTGCAGGGAGGTCCTACGCGCTGGTCCCTCGGCGCCGACGGACCCGACCTCGTCGAGCTCGAGCTCTTGCCCGCACCGGGGCGCGTCGAAGTCATCTACCGACAGCGCGCGGAGAGTCCGGGGCAACGGCCGATCGAGTCGAAGACGCGCTTGTGCTTCGTGGCTGGCGAGGTCTCGACGCGCCTCGCTCGTGAAGGCGAGTGCGGACGCTGAGCGCTACTTCGAGATCCGCATGAGCTCGAGCTCGAAGTGCAAGGTCGCGTTGGCGGGGATCGGGCCCATGCTGCGTTCGCCGTAGCCGAGATGGGGCGGCACGATGGCGCGACGCAGCTCGCCGACCTGCATGCCCTCGACCCCGGCGTGAAAGCCCTCGATCAACTTGTGGTCCTTGCCCAGAAAAAACCCGAGGGGTTTGCGTCCGTGCGAGTCGTCGGCCACTTCGCCGCTGGGGAGCACGAGGCGGTAGTGCACCAAGACCCAGTCCCCGGGCGCGGCGGCATCGCCCTGGCCGCGCGCGAGCACTTGGATCTCGACCCCGTCTTCGCGCGTGTGGGTCTCGAGGGGTGCGCCGGCGAAAGCTTCGGGGCCCTGCGGGGCTTGTCCGCAGCCCGGCGCGGCGAGGGCGAGCCAGGCGGACGCGAAGGCGAGGCGAAAGACGCGTGCGCGCATGGGCGGAGCATGCCATCCGCAGCCGGGCGCATGTAAACTGGGGCGTGGGCGCGCGCAGTGGCCGAACGCCGTGGTGGGTCTACGTGCTGCGTGGGCGCGATCATTCACGGACCTACGTGGGCATCGCCTTGGACCCGGCCGCGCGCTTGCAGCAGCACAACGGGCGACGCCCGGGCGGCGCGCGCTCCACCCGGGCGGGGCGTCCCTGGCGACTGGCCAAGATCTACGGGCCCTACGCCGACCGCGGCGAGGCGCAGAGGGCGGAGTGGTGGCTCAAGCGACGGCGCGGCGAGGCCCGTCTGCACTGGAACGGCGAGCTGCCGCCGCGGCCCGGGTCGGCGCCGGCCTCAGTCCCAGATGAGCGGGAGCTTGGCGCTGGTGGCGGTGGCCGCGGCGTCGTGGAGTAGGCGCGTGGCCTCGCGCATCTCGGCGGGGACGGTGTCGTCGAAGAGCGCCTCGATGCGTTCGATCTCGTCGCGCAGGCGCGGCGCAGATCCGATCATCCACCACTGCGCCTCGCAGCTCAGGGCCGGCTCGGGAAAATCGTCCGGCAGATAGAAGCCGCGGTTGTCCGAGTGCCGCATCAAATGCTCGTACTGCGTCGGCGCCCCCTCGTAGATCTTGCGCAGTGACTTGTGCTCGCGCGGGTCGTCGAGCAGACGAAAGCCGCGCTGCAGCAAGCGCAGGCGGGGGGGATGCTCGTGGTGGGCGGCGAAGGAGCGAAGGGCGTGCAGCATCCGCGGGTCGAAGCGCCGCGCGAAGGCCACGCCGCCCTCGTCGCGCCAGGTGATCGTGCTGCCGGTGCTCTCGGCGAGCGAGCGACGGATCGCTTCGACGCGTTCGCGCGCGGCCTCGGGGCTCACCCGACCCGACTCGCGGCCGCGATCGGGCTCGTCGTCGCCGCCAAGGGATTCGAAGTCGCCACCGAGGTAGGTGGCGAGTGGCATCACGTAAAGGTCGAGGGCCACGCACCCCGATCATAACTCAGGCTGGTGGCCCTCCAAAGCCGCCGGTGATCGGCTCAGCTCAGCTTTGTCCCGGCAGGCTCCCGAGCTTGACCCCGCCTTTGAGGGGGGAAGCGACCTTGGCCTTGGAGACCGAGGCCGAGGGGGAGGGGGCGTCGTCGTCGTCCTTGGCCTCGCCGCCCGCGAGCAGGGGGCTCGGGCTGGGGGTGCCGGCGCCGGGCTTCATGGACAGTTCGAGCTTCTCGCGCACCGAGCTGGTCTCTTTGAAGTCGGACTGCAAAGCGCCGATCTCCTGCTTGCGCGCGGCGATCTCCTCTTCGTAGTCCTTGATCTCTTTTTGCAGCGAGTCGATCCGGTTTTCGATCTTCGCTTGCTTGATCTCGGCGTCGGCGATGATGGCTTCGACGCTCACGTTGGCCGACTCGAGGGTGGTGCGCACGACCTGGACGACGAGGGCCGTGTTGTCGTCCGGCAAGTTGCGCATCAGCTCGATGGCCTTTTGGATGCCGAAGTCCGAGCCGCTCGCGCTCGCGGCCGGCTTGGCGGCGGCCTTAGCGGCCGGCTTGGCGGCGGCTGGCTTGGCGGCAGCTGGCTTGGCGGCGGCCGGCTTGGCGGCGGCTGGCTTGGCGGCGGCGGCCGGCTTGGCGGCGGCCGGCTTCGCAGCGGCGGGTTGCGGATCGAATTCGTCGAAGTCGCTTGTTTTCTTGTCGAACCAGCCCATGGGGTCCGTTGATGTTAGCGCTCGGGTGGCGTCTTTGACCAGCCCGGATCCCCGATCGCGTCGAGGAGCGCCCGGATCGGCACGCCGTCCAAGTCCGGCGGAACGCGCAGGCCGAGGGCCACGGCGAGGGTCGGTGCGAGGTCGACCAAGGCCACCGGATCGGCATGGCGTGCGGCCCCGAGGCCGGGGACGGAGATGATCAAAGGTACGTCGGTGTCGTAGTCGTAAATGCTGCCGTGGGCGGTGCCGCTCGTATAGCCGCGCTCGAAGAGGTGGCCCTCCTGCAAGCGCACGGAGATCTCCGGGCTACGACCGGGAACGTAGCCGCGAGCAAACCATGCAAAGGCCGGATCGTTGGGCGCGGGCAGGCGGCCCTCGAACTGGGGGGCGATGTAGGCCGCCTCGCACCACGCGAGCGCCCGCAGGGCCTCGGCCGCGGCGAGCAAGCAGCGGTCGCGCGCGTCGTCGTGCAAGCTGGGCGCCCGCAAGCGGATCCCACGGTCTTCGATCAGCGCGAGCTCGGGATCCGGGCACGCGTCGCTGCCGGCCAGCCGCGCGGAGAGGTCCGCCAGATCCGGATCCGGATCGAAACGCCGCGCATCACGCCCCTCGCGGGCGGCGTACTGCGGGATGTCGGCCACGCCGTGGTCCGAGGTGAGCACGATCCACGGCCCCAGCTCGCGCGCGTCGAGCTCGTCGAAGAAACGGCCCAGCCCCTCGTCGATCGCCCGAAAGTACATCTCGACCTCCTGGCTGTGCGGCCCGTTGCGATGCCCAATGTAGTCGGCGTTCGAAAGACCGATCCACAGCAGGTCCGGGGTGTCATCGCGCCCCAGGGTCTCGACATCGAGCAAGCGGGTGGCGAGATCCAAGGTGATCAGATCCCCTTCGGGCTGGTAGCGCAGCCAGTGCCCCACACCGCGCTCGGCGTGCTCGGCCATCGAGTGCGGAAAGACGCGATGGGGGCCTTCGGCCTCGAAGTCGTCCTCATGGGAGGCACGCGGCGGATCTTCGGGATCCAGCTGCCACGCGCGCGTTGCGATCGCCTCGAGATCCAAGGCCGCGTCGAAGTCGACGAGCCAAGGCGGCAGCGCCTCGAAGTAGCGCGAGGAGGATCCATGGCGTGCGGCCGCGACCTCCCACCACAGCACGCCGTCGGGTTCTCGGCCCCCCATCATCACCGCGGCGCGATCTTTGACGGCCAGCGACCAGACCTGCGCTTTGGGGTAGGCGGCGTGCAACCAATCACCGAGACCCTCGCGGCGAAGGTGGGCGGGGCCGGCGGCGCTGCCGCCTTCGACGAGGGGACGCGCCTCGGGATCGTCACCGGCTTCGACCTCGCGCCCCTCGGCGTCCCACCAGTCGTTGGCCGCGATCCCGTGCTTGGCCGGATAGGTGCCGGTGGCCAAGCTCGCGTGACCCGGCGCGGTGTAGGTCGTCGCGTGCGCGTGTTGGGCTCGCTCGAAGACCTGGCCTTCGTCGAGCAGTCGACGCAGACCGCCGTGCCAGTGGGGACCGTAGCGCGCGAGCATCTCGCGGCGCATTTGATCGACGACGATCACGATCACCAGACGCGGCTGCCTCGGCGCGGGTGCCTTCGCCTCGACCACCGGCGAGAGGGGAGCGGCCGCAGGCGGCGCGGGACAAGCGAGGGCCATCGTGGCGATCGCAGTTGCGGCCAAGGACCGCGTCACGCGAGCGATCCACCGGCGGGCGTCGGCATCGAGATCCGAGGTCGTCACGCGCCCGTTGCACTACCACGTTCGGCGCGACTGTCGACGCAAGCGCGCACCCCCGGTGAAGGCGGCGAAAGACGGGTAGCGGCGCCTTCGTTTCCAACTCGAAACGGGGGCGGCAAGTCCGCAAGAGCGCGTGCAGCGGTCGCCGGCGGCAGCTCTCGAGGGTAGGCGAAGGGCGCCCGCGGGCGCCTAGATCCCCTATGATGGCCGCCGGTGTTCGGGGGCAGTGAGATGTCCGGCGCCCCCCCGGGTGTCGTGTCCAAGGTGGCGATCGGCCTCGCCTTCGCGTCGCTCGCGGCCGCGTCGAGCTGCGTGCGTGCCCCGGTGGACACCCCCTGCCCGCAGCTCGAAGTCGGGGAGCTGGTGATCACCGAGCTGCGCGGCGCGCAAGCGGGACCCGACAGCTACGGCGAATGGATCGAGGTCTACAACGCCAGCGATCGCGAGATCGAGCTCGGCGGTCTGGCCGTGAGCTCCATCGAGCTCGATGGCAGCGGCGAGACTCGTTTTTGGGTGCGGGCGAGCGCGCTTTCCTTGGCGCCCGGTGCCTACGCGACTTTGGGCGCCTCGGCCCGCGTGCCGCTGCCCGGACATCTCGACTACTCTTTCGCCGACGACGGGGTCGCGGGCCTCGAAGCGGCGGGGGTCTTGACCCTCGAGAGTTGCGGGGCCTTCGTCGACGAAGTCGTCTACCGCGAGCTGCCGGAGGCGGGCTCGTGGGCCCTCGACGGGGCGCAGCCCCCCTCGGCCGAGAGCAACGACGACGAGACCCAGTGGTGCGTCGACGCCCGGCCGGCGCCGCCCGATGTTCCGATGACCGAGCTCGGCTTGCCCGGCTCCCCTCGCGAGGAGAACCCGCCGTGTCTGCCCTGAGCTCGGGTACCCGCGCTCGGCGTTGGCGACTCGCCCTCGCGCCAGTCGTGGGGCTGGGTTTGGCCCTGGGTCTGGCCTTGTTCGGCGCGTGCGCCGAGTACTCGCGCCGCGGCGTGCAGCGCTACGACCGTGAGCAGCTCGCGGCCACCTTGGCGGATCCCAGCGGCAGCGAGCTGGTGATCGGCGTGTTCCCGCTGGCCAAAGGTGGCGTCGTCGACGGCGACACCATCCGCGTGGGCGGCCTCGACGAGACCTTGCGCTTGTTGGCCCTCGACACCGAAGAGACCTTCAAAAGCGAATCGGCGCGCCGCGCCTACGAGGTGGGCTGGGCCGAATACCTGGCGAGCGAGAAGGCGAAGACTTCGCGTCCGGTCAAGATCCCCACGCCGCTCGGAGAAGACGCGAAAAAGTTCGCGAAGGAGTTCTTCAAGGGGGTGCGCTCCGTGCGTCTCGAGCGCGACCACCCCAAAGAGATCCGCGGCCGCTTCAACCGCTACTTGAGCTACGTCTTCGTCGAGCGGGAGGGTGAGTGGGTCAACTACAACCTCGAGGCGGTGCGCGCGGGCATGAGCCCCTACTTCACCAAGTACGCCTACTCGCGCCGCTTCCACGAGGACTTCGTCGCGGCCCAAGCCGAGGCCCGCGCGGCCGAGCGCGGGATCTGGGCGCCGGGGGCCGAGCACTACGACGACTACCCGCTGCGCCTCGAGTGGTGGGACGCGCGCGCCGAGTTCATCGCGGCCTTCGAAGCCGAGGCCGAGGGCCGCGAGGACATGATCGTCTTGACCCACTGGGATGCGACCCAGCGCTTGTCGGCCATGGTCGACCGTGAGGTCGAGGTCTTGGCCACCGTCGGCGACGTGCGGCGCCGCGAGGGCAAGCGCCCCGCGCGAGCCATGCTCAGCCGCCGCATGTTCGCGGACCTGCCCTTGATCTTTTGGGAGGACGAGGTGCTCGACGCCTCGCACATCGCCGACTTTCAGGGGGAGTTCGTGCGCGTGCGCGGCCTGGTCACGCGCTACGTCCACCCCAAAAGCGGCGAAGAGATCCTGCAGATCGAAGTGCGCTTGCCTCGGCAGGTGCGCTTGCCCGACTACCTGCCGCCGGGCAAGGCCCCCGAGGTCCTCGAGCGCGAGGTCGACCGGCCCTACACCGAGACCGAAGCGCCTGAGATCGAGCCTGAGCCAGCGCCTGCGCCCGCGTCTGAACCTACTCTCGAGGCCGAGCCCGAGTCGACGCCCGAGCCCGAGTCGACGCCCGCGCCCGAGCCCCCCGAAATTCCCGAAGCTCCCCCCGCCACCGAAGAAGACTTGCCATGACTCGACGCCACCGTGTCTCCACCTTTCCGGGCGCCTTGCGACCCGCCACCTGGGCCAGCTTGGTCGCGGCCTTGGCCCTCGCGCCCGCGTGCAGCTTGAACCTGAACACCGGCGAGACCGAGGGCGGCCCTTGTGCCGGCATCTTGCCGGGCGACCTCGTGATCACG